>DASRMF010000057.1:0-9338 GCA_035648055.1 Atribacterota bacterium | reverse complement strand
GACATAGCAATTCGGTGGTCATTATAACTTTCGCAAACTGCCCCTTTTAATTTGGAAGGTCCCTCCACTATAAAGCCATCTTCTCTTTCCTTAATATCTGCTCCCATTTTTTTCAATTCACTGACAATAGCTTTTATTCTATCGGTCTCCTTTACCCTTAATTCCCTTGCCCCGCTTACTACCGTTTTACCCTGCGCCTGAGTTGCCGCCACCGCAATAAGGGGTAATTCATCGATCAAGAAAGGTATATTTTCTTTCTTGATCTCTACTCCTTTTAGTTTTGAATATTCTACCATTAAATCAGCCTGGGGTTCATTTGATTTTATCTTATAATTTAAGATATCAATCTTTGCCCCCATTTTATTTAGCATTTCGATTATCCCGGTTCTGGTAGGATTAACCCCTACATGTTTAATTGTAATTTGTGAACCTTTTAATATGCTGGCAGCTACTATGAAATAAGCGGCAGAAGAAATGTCACCGGGGATAAAAATATCTGTGCTCTTTAATTCCCTTCCACCCGTCAATTTAATTTCAGGAGGAGATATTTTTATATTTGCCTGCATAATTTCTAACATCCTCTCAGTGTGGTCCCTGGCAGGCAGTGGTTCTTTAATTACTGTTTCCCCTTTAGTATAAAGACCAGCCAATAAGAGGGCGGTTTTTACCTGAGCACTGGCTACCGGCAAAGTATAGTGAAGAGGATTGAGCTTATTTCCCCTAACACTTAAAGGAGCGAACTGGCCATCTTTTCTCCCCCATATATCTGCCCCCATTAATCTAAGGGGCTCGACAACCCTTTTCATAGGTCTCTTTCTGATTGAAGCATCCCCACGTAAAATAGAATAAAAATCCTGTCCGCTAAGCAGACCGGCTAAGAGACGGATAGTCGTCCCTGAGTTTCCCACATCAAGTATATCTTTCGGTTCTTGTAACCCGTATAATCCTTTACCTTTTATTCTAACAGAATTATCTTTACCTAACTCTACTTCTGCTCCCAAAGCCTGCATACACTCTAATGTTTTAAGACAATCCAAAGAATTTAAAAAATTATATATTCGGGTCTCTCCTTGGGCTATAGACCCTAAAATCAAAGACCGATGAGAGATTGATTTGTCTCCCGGGACAAATATATTTCCTTTTAATTTACTGGCTTTTTCTAAAACAAGTTCCACTTAATTTTTCATCCTCTCTAAATCATATTCAGTAGATGTGCCCAATTCCCGGCCTATCGCCTGAACTATCGGCTTAATTTCTTTCATTAATTGGGCAAAAGTATCGAGTTTTAAAGTCTGAGCCCCATCGCTGAGCGAACTTTTTGGGTCAGGATGAACTTCGATAATCAGGCCGTCCGCTCCAACCGCTATGGCAGCTTTAGACATCGGACTTACCAACTTCCATCTACCGGTAGCATGGCTGGGGTCTACAATTATGGGCAAGTGACTCAACCTCTTTAAGGCAGGGACTGCACTTAAATCCAAAGTATTACGGGTATAGTTTTCAAAAGTACGAATTCCCCGCTCACATAATATTACCTCATAATTTCCTTGAGACAAAATATATTCTGCTGATAATAACAGCTCCTCCAAGGAAGCTGACATTCCTCTTTTTAATAATATTGGCTTTTTAATTTTACCCAATTCTTTTAGTAATACGAAATTCTGCATATTACGGGCGCCCACTTGAAATATGTCGGTATATTTACCTACCAGCTCTATCTGGTTAACCGACATCACTTCAGTTACAACTGCTAAACCTGTCTCTTCCCCAGCTTGAGCTAACAACTTTAAACCTTCCTCCCCTAATCCTTGAAAGCTGTAAGGAGAACTCCGAGGTTTAAAAGCTCCTCCCCTTAATATCTTTGCTCCGGCAGCTTTGACGTAGCTGGCTGTCTCAAATATCTGTTTCTCATTTTCTACCACACATGGTCCGGCCATTATTATCACCTCTTTGTCGCCAATAACTACATCCTTTACTTTAACTGTAGTATCAAAACTCTTAAATTCTCTGCTTGCCAATTTGTAAGGCTTTGCTATACGAATAATTTCTTCCACGCCGTTAAAAGCGTAGAAAGGAACAGAAGCTAAATTTTGCACATCCCCGATTACTCCTAAGACAACCCGCTTTTCTCCCCGAGAGATGTGCACTTTGTGTCCCATTTCGCGTAATTTCTGTATTACTTTTTCTACATCAGCATCATCAGTTTTGCCATTCATTACAATAATCATTTAGACTCACTCTCCTTTAGATTTAAGGTCTCTTTAATCAAATCTTTTCTTAATATTTCTGCTCCCCTTAAATAACAATGCTTTATTTCCTTTTGTTCCTTTAGGCAATTTATCTGGATTAATACTCGAATACATCCGGATAAACTCCCCGAAACATTTATTTCTTGCATATCAAAAAGGGGAACTCTATCCCAGCCTAATTCTCGTGCTGCCTGGGCTGGAAAAGCGGCATTTAAATCAGGAGTTACACTAAAAAAAGTACTTACTATATCTTCTATTTTGAAATTATTTTCCTTTTTTAAAGCTATCAATAATTCTTTAGTCTTTTCGATAATTTCTTCTTTGGTATTACTCTCTGCAGTTGTTGCCCCTCTTATTCCTCGTACTAACATATCTTTACCTCCTTTTTTAATGTGTCAGAGAACTTCTCCCCAGGCACACTCGGGCTCGGTGAATCGAGCCCCTACCTCTAATTTTTTTAACAAAATAAAAAAGGTCATAGGAATTTTAAAAAACCTATGACCTTTATATGTAAAAATATAAAAGATATCATAGGCACAAAACCGATGTCTATGCCTATAATATCTTGCTTTAATCTTCTAAGATGTTAGGGCACAAACATCGGTGGTATAATAGTAGTAATAATAATTAAAGGGACTTATTAATTTAGTAAATTTTCTATTTATAGTCACCATGCCTACTCCTTAACATTTTCCAAAATATTAGCACACCCTTCTACTTCTGTCAAATTTTATTTGGGTGCGGCAGCTTTTCTTAATCGCTCCATTATTGCCAAGCCCAAGCCATGTTCTTCTAACCCTTCAGCAATAATAATTTCAAATCCTTCTTTATCAAAACTCCTTAAGGTTGAGAAGAGATTTGCTGCGCAAACGTCTAACTCACTGCCTTTACCTATAACTTTAACTTCAAATCTATCATATTTATTTTGGTTTTCTTCTTTGGCCATTATTCCTACCTTAAGCTCTTGCGCTATATATTCAGAAGCTAACTTGCGAACTTCTTCTACTTGAGCATCCCTTTTCTTTTCTACCAAAATCAATTTTGCCCGTGGAGAATAATGACTGTTTAACATTCCTGGAGAACGAAAACCTTCTTCTAACTCCTTACTTATTTTTACCTGACCGACTACTTCTTTTAATCTTTCTAATGATATTCCCCCTGCCCTCAATACCCGGACTGGTTCGACAGTTACATCCAATACGGTAGATTCTACCCCTACTTTTGTCTTGCCTCCATCAATAATCATCTCTATCTTGCCGCCCAAGTCATCGGCTACATGTTGAGCGGTAGTGGGACTCGTCCTTCCAAAAAGGTTGGCACTGGGAGCTGCTATGGGAGTTTTTGCCTCTCTAATTAAGTTTAAGGCAATGTTATCGGCAGGCATTCTCACAGCAACTGTATCTAAATCAGCGGTAACAATACCTGGAACTAATTCAGATTTTTTAAGAACTAAAGTAAGGGGACCCGGCCAAAACACTTTGGCTAATTTTAAAGCTACCGGGGGAACTTGCCTGGATAATCTATACAATTCTTTTATATCGGCAATATGAACAATTAGCGGGTCATTAAATGGTCTTTCTTTGGCTTGAAATATTTTCGCAACCGCTTTCTTATTGAGAGCATCTGCCCCCAGTCCATAAACTGTTTCGGTTGGGAAAGCCACCAACTTACCCTTTTTTATTTCTTCGGCAGCTATTTTAACCTTGGCTAAATCTATTTTTTGGGAATTTATTTTTAATATTTTGGTTTTCATTATAATATTTTCAATATTTTATATCTTAATATTCCGATAGGAACTTCAATCTCTACCTCTTCTCCTTCCTGGTGACCTAAGAAGGCCTGCCCCAAAGGAGAATTTAAGGGTATTTTATTGTTTGCAAAATCTATCTGATCATCAGGAACAAAGATATATTCGATTTTTTCCCCGGAACCTAAATTTTTCAGCATTAAAGTTGTGCCGATGCCAATTCCTTCTGAACAACAATCTTCTTCTACTACTTTTGCCCGACTTAACTTTTGCTTTAATCTAACAATATTTATTTCGTTCATACGTTGATCTTCCTGGGCAATATTATATTCCGCGTTTTCAGATATATCTCCATACTCTAAAGCCCGACCAATATCTTCTTGTATTTCTTTTCTTTTTTCTCTCTCTAAATATTTTATCTCTTCTTTTAAATTCTCCAAGCCTTTCTTGCTAAAAAATATTTCGTTATTATTCACTTTTCCCCTCTTTTGCCTTATTAATTTATTCGGTTAGATAGTATTTTGTATTATAAAAAAAGCAGGTAATTCCTGCTAAGTTTAAATCTATTTTTTATTTTATAAAAAATAGGTAGCGCAAGGGGGAATTGAACCCCCGTTTGCTGATTGAGAGCCAGCCGAATTAACCACTATTCGATTGCGCCAAATGGCTGAGGGAGGTGGGCTCGAACCACCGTTCCCAGATCCAGAATCTGGTGTCCTACCACTGGACGATCCCCCAACATCAATACTATTTCATTACATATTTTATAACATTTTCTATTTTTTTAAAAGCCTATTTTCTATTTTTTGCTTCTTTTATTTTTTCTAAAGCATTTTCCAAACGCTGAATATTCTTCTCTTTGCCTAAAAATACCATCAATTCAAACAAACCCGGACCTATTTTCTTTCCAGTCAATGAAGCCCTGGTTGGATGAATTATCTTCCCAGCTTTTATCTGTAACGATGAAGCAACAGATCTTACGACAATTTCCAGATTGCTTTCGTCCCAACACTCAACCGTTAAAAGCTTCTCTTTTAAAGCTGTCAAAATTTCTGTTACACCATCTTTGTTTAACACAGTTTGAAAAGCTTCTGGCTCTATATCGATTTTATCTGTAAAAAAATAATCTGTAAATTCTATAAATTGAGAAAAATTTCTAAACCTTCCATGCATTAGATTTACAATTTTTTTTAACCATTCAAATTTTTCAGGGGAAAGCTCTTTTTCGGCAATATAATTTACTTCTTTCAGGTAAGGTAAAAGTAATTCGGTTAATTGATCAATAGACATCTTCTTTAAATATTCACCATTAAACCAATTTAGTTTTTCCATGCTGAAAACGGCAGCATGTTTGGAAATTTTATCTAAAGAAAATTCTTTAGCAATTTCTTCTACGGAAAAGATTTCTCTATCATTGCCCGGTGACCATCCTAAATGTGCGATATAGTTGACTAAAGCTTCCGGCATATATCCCATTTTTTGGTACTCCATAACAGATGCTGCGCCATGGCGCTTACTTAATTTTGCATGATCTTCTCCCATGATCATGGGAATATGGGCAAATTTTGGCACATCAAATCCCAAGGCTTCATATATTACTATCTGTTTGGGAGTATTAGAAATATGGTCATCTCCTCTCATAACGTCGGTAATCTTCATTAAGGCATCATCAATGACTACCGCATAATTATAAGTGGGAATTCCGTCTGATTTCATTATTACAAAATCACTTAACAGCCCTCCGTCAAAAGTTACTTCACCTCTTAATAAATCATTAAAGGCAATTTCCCTGGCAGGAATCTTAAGTCTTATTACCGGCTTTCTACCTTCTGCTTCATATCTCTTCTTGTCCTCTTCGCTAAGGTTCAAGCAATGTCTATCATACTTAAGAGATTTTTTTTCTTTTGACTGTTTTTCCCTGCTCTCGGCCAATTCTTCTCTGGTACAGTAGCAGTAATAGGCTTTTTTATCCTTCAGTAATTGCTTAGCATATTTCTGATAAAGATGCAATCTCTTCATCTGATAATAAGGACCATACTCCCCACCTTTTCCGGGGCCTTCATCCCAGTCTAAACCCAGCCATTTCATGCCTTCTAATATTACGTTTACTGCTTCTTCGGTAGACCTTACTTGATCGGTATCTTCAATGCGCAAAACAAAGGTCCCATTATAATGTCTGGCATATAGCCAATTAAATAAAGCCGTTCGGGCTCCTCCGATGTGTAACATACCTGTAGGGCTGGGGGCAAACCTAACCCGTATTTTTTTGTTTTCCATTCTTCCTCCATCCTTAATCAGTATATAGTAAAAACAAGATTTCTACTACATTTCTCTAACCTTATGGGATAGGCGTCTCACCCGTCCTACTAATTAATCAATAATTCAAAATTTTTGTCATATATTAAATAGTGTTCCCATGCACTATTTTTTTAAGAAACAAGATTATTATAATATAAAAGCATTAATAACACAATCTTTTAGTACAGTATCGAGTATCGCGTATATAGTGAAGGAGGGAAGAGACAGAATTCAGGAGTCAGGAGCCAGAATAAGATAGTATCGAGTATATAAATACAGTAATGAGTGATAAGTAACAAGCGAAGAAGATAAGATGGAGGGAGTAAATACAATAATAAGTGATAAGATTAATTTTTGAAATTGTAAAAACAGGGGTTTATTTAACTAATTCTGAAACCGGGACTATTTCTATACCCGCTCTAATTAGTTCAGGAATCATCCTCTTCAATACATAAAAAGTATTTATCCGATCATGACCGATAGCAATTACCTCTCCTTTTTCTAAAGCTATTTTTTGAACTTCTAACATCTGCCCTTTAATATATTCCATATCATTATTATTATCCAAAAAGACCGACCTTACCGCAGATTTAATCCCCATTTCTTGGGCAACCTCGTAGGCAATAGAATTCTTACTGGTCATACTATCTATAAAAAATAAATTGTATCCTTTAATCTCTTCTAAAACTATCTTCATAATTTCTCTATCTTCGGTAATCTTTGATCCCATATGATTATTAACCCCAATTGCATACGGAAAATCTAATATAGATTTCCTAACAGCCTGCCTGATCTCTTCTTCCGACATATAGGATTTAATAACACCGGGTCCGGGGTTGGCATCGGAATTATTAGGCTCCATCGGTAGATGCAGCATAATTTCTTTATCATTTTTTTTGACCTCTTCTGCAGTAAACTCAGAATATTGGAGAAAAGGCAATATGGATAGTGCCACGGGGAATTCCAATTCCATCATCTTTTTCGCCACTCCTGTTTCATATCCTAAATCATCTATTATAAAAGCTGCTTTAGGTGAAAAGTTTGCCTCTTCCTCTGGAGAGGCCAAATCATCAACTATCAAATCTGTATATTGTTCGCTGTCATAAATGGTTTCTTCGGATTCCTTTACTTCTATCTCTGTTTCACTGGTAACAGCCGAATTAACATCCTGGGTATTACCAAGGTTATTTTCTTCCTTAATAGAATTATTGAAGAAATTAGAAATATTAAAAGCTACGATTAAAATAATTACTAAAGTAGTAATATTTATAATTTCTCTTTGGCTCTTCTTCAAAATAAAATTCCTTTCAATCTAACCTAAGGGGGCAGACACAAGGTCTGCCCCTACGACCATTCACTATTCACTAACGACTAACGACTGTTTTATTTCCTCTTCCAAGAACTGTATCGCCTTATTTAGTTGCATATCCTGTTCGCTATCTTCTACCGGTTCTACTAATATATCCGGTTCAATCCCAATATGATTTATAGATCGTTCGCTCGGGGTGAAATATTCAGAAGTGGTAATGGCAACTCCCGAGCCATCAGACAAATTAAAGACTTGCTGAACCACTCCCTTGCCAAATGTTTTTTCTCCCATCAACTTACCCCTGCCAGTATCCTGAATCGCTCCGGCTACAATTTCCGAAGCACTTGCACTTCCCTCATTAACCAGCACAAATAAAGGCCATTCGGGATATTTGTTTCCTCTGGATTCTATACTAGTTGATACCCCGTCTCTATCCTTGATGTGAACAACCGGTCCCTCTTTTATAAATTTACTGGCTACCTCTATGGCACTATCTAATAATCCTCCCGGATTATTGCGCAAATCGAGGATAATCCCCTGAATATCACTATCTTTTTTAAATTCATTTAAAACTTCTTTTAATTCAGGTTCGGTATTCACATTAAAAGTAGTAATCCTGACGTAACCAATATTATTTTCCTTGCCCATTATTTCTTTTTTTACCGCTTTAATTTCGATTATATCTCGGATTATAGTAATTTCTAAAAGTTCCTCTATGTTTTCTCTCTTAATTCCTAAGGTAACTTCGGTTCCTTCCTCTCCCCTTAAAACATTTACTGCTTCGTCTAATGCCATTCCTTCTGTTGATTTTCCATCAATCTCCGCTATCTTGTCTCCTGCTTTTACTCCTGCTCTATAAGCCGGGGTATCTTCAATAGGAGAAATTATAGTTAATTGCTCATCTTTTATAGAGATGATTATCCCTAACCCCCCAAAATGACCTAAAAACATATCTTCCTGTTCCCTTTTAAAGGCTTGAGGATCCATATAACGACTATAGGGGTCATCGAGGGTTTTAAACATACCTCTTACGGCCCCCTGAATAACTTCATCTAAATCTATGTCTTTCTCTACATATTCAAACCTTATCAAATTTAAAGCTTCAAAGAAAGGCTCTAAGTTGGCAAATATTTCCTCTTCGTTGGTCTTGCCATTTGCTCTAACATTATAAAACATAAATCCACTTATTACAGAAACCAATACAAAAATCATAATTAAAGTAATTATTTTATTTCTTTTTATCTTTATCAATTTTTTTTACCGCCTAATCTTAAAAATATTAGTATTTACAGCCAATTCATAGGGTCGGTGGGTTTACCTTCCACCCTAACCTCAAAATGCAGTCTAGGAGAAGAAACACCGCCGCTATCGCCCACCTGACCTATAGTTTGTTCTTTTTTTACTTTGTTCCCGATATCTACTAAAATTTTAGAAAGATGAGCATATAAAGTAGTAACCCTTCCACCATGGTCAATAATTATTATCTGCCCATATCCTTTTATGCTACCGATGTAAATTACCTCTCCCTCACTGGCTGCTCGAACTATTTCTCCAAGGGGAGCACTAATATCTATTCCAGAATTAAAGGTATCAGTATTAAATTCGGTATTTTTTTGTCTTCCATACCCGGAAATTAATTTACCCTGAATGGGCAGGGCCAAAATTCCCTTTTTTGGTTTTAGAGTAATCGTTGGAACTTCTTTTTGGGAAGCTTTTTTAGAGCCTTCTTCCTGTT
>DASRMF010000056.1:0-3052 GCA_035648055.1 Atribacterota bacterium | reverse complement strand
GTCGTTCGGATTTAATTCTGATAATTTTGACTATTCTTTTATTTTTAATTATAATTAAAATAGCCAGAGGTGATAGGGGGTATAAAGATAGAAATGAAAAAGAAAAGACAATTTACAGTTATCATAGAAGAAGGGGAAGATGGATATTTAATAGGAACTGCGCTTGAACTTAAAGGTTGTCATACTCAAGGGAAAACCGTAGAAGAACTTCTTAAAAATATAAGAGAAGCTATAGAATTATATCTGGAGGTTGAAGGAGAAGAAGAACCTTATATTAAAGAAATAATTGGAATACAAAAGGTTGCAGTATGAGTAGATTGCCTATACTGACAGGATTAGAATTAATAAAATTATTAGAAAGAATGGGCTGCTTTAAAACTATTAGGCAAAAAGGAAGTCATGTATTTCTAAAACATCAAGATAATAGAACAACTATTATTCCAGTTCACAAAGGAAAAGATGTTGATAGAGCCCTATTGAGAAAGATATTAAGAGATACAGAAATATCTCCTAATGAATTTAAAGATATTTTAAGGAAGAGTTAGTATTAAAAGTAAAGGGGAATAAAAGGGGACAGGCAACTTTTTAAATTAAAAAAGTAGCCAGTCCCCTTTTTTGCTTTAACGGGGTGCGCCCTGCATAAATTTAAATCAATTAACAGGGCAGGCCCAACTCTACTTTTATTCCCGAGAGTTCTTTTTGAGCCTCGGAGAAGCACAGGGAATAGTATTCACGGTTCTGCTGATTTAATGGAAATGGTATTTTATTTTTTAAATATGTGTTATAATTTTAAATAAGAATAGAAGAATATTGGCAATATACAAACCAGGGAAAGAGTAAATATGGAGATACAAATTGATCAACACACCTTAGAGCGCGCAGAAGAGCGAGGAAAATGGGAGGTGGAATAAAATGAACATTCTTTATAATGACAAAACAGATCTTCTCTATATTCGCTTAGATGAAAGAAAACAGGAACTTGTAAACAAGCGAGTCTCTGAGGATATTGTGCTGGATATAGGCAAAAACGAAAGACTCATAGGGATTGAGATTCTCGATGCCTCAAAACATGTGAATTTAAAAAGGCTTTTGCCAATAAAATATGAAATCTCAAAAGGGGTCGCATCTTAAGAGAATATTCATTAGTATTAAAATACAGGTTTTTAGTTATTAGTTATTGGTTTTTAGAAGGGGAAAATCAGTTTACAGTTTACGGTTTTCAGTGAATTCCCCCTCACCCTAACCCTCTCCCTCCGAGGGGAGAGGGGGATAATACATAGACACAGCACGTCATGTCTTTACAAAATCCTCTTTACCATTATAAATATGTTTGTAATTTAGCGAGAAGTCATTTATATTTTAGATTTATGGTATAATAATATTTCAGAAAGCAACATAATTGAGGAATGTATAAATGAATATTGGACTTTAAAAATTAGATTTTATCTAAGAAGGTGAAGAAATGATATTGGAAATTATTGTAGAAAAGGACGAATCTGGTTATTATGTGGGGGAAGTACCTGCTTTACCCGGATGTTTTAGTCAAGGCAAAACTATTGAAGAGTTAAAAGGAAATATTGCAGAGGCTATTGAAGGTTGGTTAGAGGTGATGAACAATAAAGCAAAGAAAGGCAATGCTCAGGTATTTGAGGTTACCGTATGACTCCTTCAATTAAGCTTTGCTCTGGGGCTGAAGCTGTTAAAAAGTTTAAGAGAGCAGGATGGATAGTAGATCGGCAGAAAGGCTCTCATACAATGATGGTTAAATCTGATTATCAATATACTTTATCGATTCCTTTGCAAAGAGAACTTGGCATAGGCATTTTAAAGAAGTTAATTAGACAGGCTGGTTTGAGTGTAGATGAATTTAATAGATTATAATTTGGGAAGACAAAAAGGGGACAGGATACTTTAAAAGATAAGTTGCAAGTTACAAGTTGCGAGATGCGAGCAAAGAAATAAAATACCAAGAAAGATACGAGATATAGGAGAAATGAAAGGGGATAGGGAACTTTTTTATTACAAAAAGTAACCAGTCCTCTTTTTTGCTTTAACGGGGCAGGCCCCGTGTAAATAAGAGAATTTAACGGGGCGAGCTCAGCTCCACCTTAATCCCAGATAATTCTTTCTGTACTTCTGAAAAGTGCAGGGAATAGTATTCACGATTTTGCTGATTAAAGTTAGTGATAGTATTGTGTATCTCTTTGGTATTTTCTAATATTTGACGATAACCTTCTTTCTGGGCTGTCACAATTTCCTGCATAAATCTGTCGATACGAAAGATTAAGAGTATTGATAGGGCGATAAGGAAGCCCTGGTTAGCGATGATTTCAGACAATGTTTTAACATCCATTATTTCACTCCCTTCAAATTAAGTTTTCAGTTGAGAAGAGCAAGATGGAGTAGTCGTTGGTATTTAGTATTTAGTGAGAAAAGATAAATTCAAGATATAAAATGCAAAATACAAAGAAAGATGCATTTTAGAGGTAATAAGTATTTAAATAAATAATTGACTTGTGCATTGTGTAGTGTAAAATTAATACAGGAGGTGGTGTGCATGAAAAGGTTAAATATTACCTTCTATCAAATGGAGGATTTTCAAATTTTTGGTATTACCTGGCAGAGGAAAGTGGCTCAAGACACTTTTAAGGAGATTATCCATGCCGGTCAATAAAAAAAATTGAAATAAATTGAAAAGCAAGCGAAGAGAGGAAAAAAGTAAACCAAAGGTGCCTGGCACCTTTGGTTTACTTTTAGTTGTTTGTAGGGGCAGACATTGTGTCTGCCCTCTTTTTATCAGAAAAGGTAGAGAAGGCACTTTTGATTCATCTTGATGTTGGCTAAGTATGGAAGGAGCGAGATTGCCACAGTCGTTTCACTCCTTCACAATGACAGAATAGACAGGCGAGACGCCTGTCCTACGATAAACGGGCTCACAAGGGCATTCTGATTTTTATTTGTTATTTATATTTTAGATTTGTGATATAATATAAGTGTTAAAGTAGAAAAGAAAAGCTAATAAATCTTCTGTTGGAGCGGAAATAGCGGGATA
>DASRMF010000055.1:0-7393 GCA_035648055.1 Atribacterota bacterium | reverse complement strand
AATTTCGACTAAGCAATTGTGAAATGCGGTTCCATATCCTATATCACTTATATATTCTCCGGTGAGTTTATTGAGATTCGCCTGGTGTACTCCATCCCACCAGCCAAAACAGGTATGTACAATTCCTGAGGGGATTTTTTCGGTAAGGATAGCCTTTAAAATTAAATTACCTCTCTCGTTGCATACTTTTACCTTCTCACCATCATTAATTCCCCTGTTTTTTGCATCATTGGGATTGATCCAGATGAAGGGTTCTTCTTGGGAAATCCCTCTACTTGAAAATTGAGAATTCATCTTGTTTAAGGCATGAGTAGTTATAAGAGTTAAAGGGTATTTTGCATAAAGCTCAGGGGAAGAATATTTATTTTCCGTTGGTTCATTATAAAAAGGTAAGGGATTTTGTCCCCATCGATCTTCCATCCTCTGGCTGAAAAATTCTATTTTCTGAGCAGGAGTATTAAATTTAAAATCACTAAAGGCTATTTCTTGATAGTTGGAGTGAAGATAAGGTTTTTCTTTTAATTCATCAACGCGGGTATTTAAATTAGAGTTGCCGATTATTTTTTCTATAGTATCCAAATTATTTTCCGGTAAATAATCTAAATTAAACCCAAACTTTTTACCTAACAGTCGGTATATCTCACTTTCGTGTTTACATTCACCGGGGGGATCAATTATTCTTTGTTGAAGTTGAATATAAGAATTACCATATCCGCTGATCAGATCATAATACTCATACATCGAAGCTGCAGGTAAAACAATATCTGCCATTCTGACAGTATCGGTCAGAAAAAGATCGGCAACCACGATTAATTCTAATTTATTCATTGCCTGAGCCAATAGATTAATATTCGGATTACTGGTCATGGGGTTCGCCTGCTCAACCCATATAGCTTTTACCGGTGGATCAATTTGATTGTCCATCTCGCTAGCCAGTTTTGCCACTGGTATGGAATTACGAATCCTATCCGGTTTTTCGGGGAAAAAAGGCCAATTTAATTCGGGGGCCTGTTTATCGTTAAAGTAAAATCCACAACCCTTTTTACCGATACTTCCGGTTAATGCCGGCAGAAGAGAAATAGCTCTTATCGTCTGCCCTGCATTGGTATATCTTTGTACCCCTATCCCGCAGATAAGGGCATACTCAGGATTTTTCTTTATATAATTTATTATGCTCTTAATTTTATGCAGAGGAACTTCGGTTATAGCCGAGACTTTTTCTAAAGGATAATTTTTTGCTAATTCCTTGAACTCATCATAACCAAAAGTATGTTGGTTAATAAAATTATGGTCTATTAATTTATTTTCAATAAGTTGATTGGCTATCCCCAGAACAAGACAACCATCAGTTCCCGATCGAGGATTTAAATATAAATGACTCTTAGCCCCCGACTCATTTTCTCTTATATCTATAGTGATTAATTTTGCTCCCTTATCCACTGCCATATTTATATAATGCATCATATTAATATGGGTACAGGCGGGATTCATACCCCACAATATTATCAATTTTGAGTTTTCCAAATCAGAAATCTTATTTTGCTTTATTTCTCCATAAGTTAAATCAATCGCTTCCTGGGCAGCAGCATCACACAGACCGCCGTAAGCGGAGGTGAAGCCGCCAAACTGATACCAGAAACCATAAGCACAGTTTTTCACCACACCCAAATTTGCAAATCTATTATAATATAAAACCGATTCCGGTCCATACTGCTCTTTTAAATCCTTCAGCTTTTTATAAATTATATCTAAAGCCTGCTCCCAGCCAATTCTTTTGAATTCACCTTCTCCGCGCTCGCCGACCCTCTGCAAAGGATATAGTAATCTCTCCGGCCCATAGAGCATATTTGGATAGTTCTTCCCTTTAATGCATATCCTGCCCTGATTTACCGGGCTATTGCTATTTCCTCTAACTTTTATTATCTTCCCTTTTTCGACCTCAATCTCCAACGAACAGGACCCAAAACAATCCTTAGGGCAAACAGAGTTTATGGTTTTAAACATATTTTGCTCCTTATAAACATCTCAATAATTTTGGTGGACACTCCAAAAAAACAATATTCTTTATCAACTAAATAATTGCTCGAGGATAAAAATTTAAAAAACTATTTTCTATTTTTTTCTTCTAAAAGGATAGGGCTGAGCTTGGATTGGATAAGCTTTGAATCGGTAAAGTCTATTAAAACTTTTTCCGCTCCAAAATTTTTACTTAAAGCTTCCAGAGTTTGTCGAGCAGAATTCTGTACCTCCGAACGCATTTTTCGGACCAAATTATCGGCCATTTGAGTTGCCTGATTTTTTGCCTCTTCTAAGAGTAAATTTTTATCTCCTTCATTAAACCCTGACCCAAAAGCCCGATTCAGGAGGTCAGGAAGTAACCAAGGAAGAAATTTTGCATTCTGTTCATCATAAAAACTAATATCTCTGATATGAACTTCATAAAAACATTGGGGCATTTTTAAACGGTACTTCTTTTCTCCTTGTTCCTCAATAATAAAGTCCGGGCTACGAAGATCATATCTAAAATCTAGATCGAATTCGAAAATCATGGCCATCTTTTTAGTCGAAATTAGCCATTGAAAATATTTTTTCCCTTTCTCTCCTAACCAGTGCATTGAAGTGGTAACAATTTCTTTAGTAATAACTTTAAATACCACTAATTCTCCTACTGAACGAAGTTCTTCAAGAGAAGCATGTATGGTTATTTCTCTCCCAGGCGCACTGTATTTTAATTTAAAAATCCAAAATAGAATAAATATAACCACTGCTATGCCGAACCCAATTAGTCCGGAAATAAATATCATTTGCATTTTATCAATCTCCCTATTTATTAAATTACCATAATCATATCATGGAACAGCTATCTCTGCTATGTTTTTAGGTATTGGTATTTATATAACTCGTTGTAATAACCTCGTTTAGAAATCAACTGAGAATGGTTCCCCGTTTCAACGATTTTACCTTTATGCATAACATATATTCTATCAACATCCTGGATAGTAGACAATCGATGGGCGATGGCTATACTGCTCCTGTCTTTCATAATCTTTTTTATGGCGTCTTGAATAAGATATTCGGTTTCACTGTCTATACTGCTGGTAGCCTCATCAAGAATGAGTATCCGGGGTTCTTTGGCCAGTGCCCGCGCAAAGGCGATAAGCTGCCTCTGTCCGGTAGAAAGATTTGAACCTCCTTCAGTTACAATATTCCCATATTTTTTCTTCAATTTTCTAATAAAATTGTGGGCATTAACATATTTTGCATATTCGATTATCCTATTATCCTCTACCTCGTTGTTAAGGATAATATTATATTTTATATCTCCGGCAAACATAAAAACATCCTGCAGAACTAATCCGAAATAGTTTCTTAAAATTTTTAAATCCATATCTTTTATGTTAACTCCGTCAATTAAAATCTCACCCTCGGTAGGGTCATAGAATCTCAAAAGAAGATTTATTAATGTCGTCTTCCCCGCTCCGGTCGCTCCTACAAAGGCCACTGATTCATTCGGTTCAACCACAAAAGACACATTATCAATAACTTTTTCATCCTCCTTATACTCAAAAGATACATTTCTGAACTCTATTCTGCCTTCTATTTCGCCGGGGTGTTTAGGACTCCTGGGAGAATGTATTTTGTCATCCTCCTCAAAAAGCAGAAATATTCGTTCCGATGAAGCCATAGCCGATTGTAATATATTATATCTTTCAGAAAAATCGAATATAGGCCTAAAAAGCATATGGATATAGGATATAAAGGCAACAAGCACCCCCAGGGAAATTTCTCCCCCCAGTACTCCTTTTCCTCCAAAATAGATTATTATACCTAGGGTAAAATAAGATAAAACATCAATTAATGGTCTGAATATGGCAAATATTAACAGTTGATGCATATTGGCATTATAATAATTTATACCAATTTCATTAAATTCATCCTTAGATCTGTCCTCTTGATTGAAAGTTTGAATCAATAAAACCCCCGATATTGCTTCTGATAAAAAGCTATTCACTTTGGCCAGGGCAATTCTTACTTTTCCGTAGGCCTCCCGGGCATATTTCTGAAAAAAGAAGAGCATAATAACAATTACGGGAATAAGAATAAATATTATCAGACTTAAGTGACTTGATAGTCTGAATATGACAATAAGTATACCTATTATCATAATAAAATCTTTAGCGGAATAAACAAAGACATCGGTAAACATTTCTCTTAAGGCATCAACATCATTGGTTAGCCTGGTTACCAGTCTGCCAATAGGATTTTTATTAAAAAAGTTTAGAGAAAGAGACATTAAATGTCTTACCAGATTACTCCTTAAGTCATACATCACCCTTTCACTGACCACAGCCATCATAACTACCTGGAAATAATTAAAAATAAAAGATACCAGAAGAAGCCCCACATATAACAAGGCAAAGAGTTTTATCATTTTTAAATCATCATATCTTAAGGTTTTAAGGCTGTTCGAAGGAATTTTCTGCATTTCTGAATAAGAGATGAAACTGCCTTTATCCGTTTTGATGATATTAAGTTGATATTGCTTTAACTTACCCAGCCCTTTTTCATCTTTAATCATTAAATACTTTTCCGGCAAGATAAGTGAATCTCTCTGCAATTCCAGATATTCTTCCTTATTTAACAGATTTGAGGGGAGAAAAAAAATATTATCAGACCTAACCCGGTAGGTTTTATATTTGTCGGTAATCTCAACTGTTCTATCATTAAGGATTAATTTTAGATAACTTCTTTCAATATAATTATCTACCACATTTTTAGTAATCAAGGGAAGGAGGATTTCTATGCCGCTTATGGCCAGAATAAGAATAAATATGATTAAAATCTTCCCTCCGTATGGCTTTCCATATTGCCATAATTTGGAAAATATTTTTCTATCCAGACCGGAATATAATTTTTCTTCTTTCATCTTTATTCTTCCAATTTTTGTATTTTGTAAATACTTTTATAGATATTAGATTTTTTAATCAGCTCTCGGTGGGTACCGCTGTTTTCAATCCGCCCCTTATCCAGAACAAATATATTATCTGCTTTTATAAATGAAGATATGCGGTGTGATATTACAATAGTAGTAATACCTTTAGAATAAATTCCTAAATTCTTGATAATCTCCTTTTCGGTAGTGGTATCCACCGAACTTAAGGCATCATCGAGAATAAGAATTTGAGGTCTTCTGATAATCGCCAGGGCAATACACAATCTTTGTTTTTGGCCTCCGGATAGGGTTACCCCCTTCTCTCCCACCATTGTTTTATACTGATATTTTAATTCCATTATATTCTTATGTATTGAGGCAACCTTGCAGGCCTCCATTATCTCCTCCAAAGTGGCATCAGGTTTGCCAAACCTGACATTATCTTCTATGGTATCTGAGAACAGAAAAGAATCCTGAGGGACATATCCTATACTATCCCTTACCGCTGCTATCTTTATCTTTCTATAATCTATGGAATCATAAAATATTCTCCCCTTCCGGGGTTCGATAATTCTTAAAATTAATCTGGCTATTATGCTTTTCCCGGAACCTATCCTCCCACATATTCCTATATACTGCCCCTCTTTTATATCAATATTTATGTCATCCAGGACAACCTGTTCCCCATAAGAAAAGTAAATATTCTTCAGTTTTATGCTGCCTTTTAAAGTATGATACTCTGCACGAGGGGCATCGTGAATATCCGGTTTCTCTTCGAGAAGTTCCAGTATACGTTTATAAGAAGCATTGCCCCGCTGGTATACATTAGTTACCATTCCTACTGCCATCATAGGCCAGACAATAATCCCCATATAGGAAAGGAAGGCAACTAATTCACCGGTGGTAAGCTCATTAAGGATAACTTGCTGGCCTCCTACCCAGAGAATTATCGCCATACCAATCTCGGCAAATAAGAATATCAAGGGAAACATGGTCCCCCAAATTTTTATAAGAGAAATATTTTTCTCCAGATATTCCTGGCTTAATTTATCAAAGTTTTTAGACTCCAGCTCTTCCTGCTGAAATGCCTGGATAATCTTTATCCCGGATACCATTTCCCGCACTTTTTCGGTTAACAGTGAAAAAGACTCCTGAACACTTTTAAATTTTTTGAACAATATCCTTACAAAAAATAAGGATACAAGGGCAATTATAGGGAGAGGAATCAGGGCATAAAGGGCAAGTTTCACATTAAGAGTTAACATAAATATGAGAGTGGCTGAAAAAAGAAAGACGGCGTCAAAGCCGGCAATAACTCCGAAGGCACAAGCCCTTCTTACTGCAGTCATATCATTGGTCATATGAGCCATAATATCTCCAACCTTTGTTCTGGTGAAAAAAGAATTGGAGAGCAAAAGAAGATGTTTAAACAATCTATTCTTAAAGTCTATTTCGATAAAATGGGACATCCCGATAATTATCATTCGCCAGAAAAATCTAAAAATTCCGATGGCTATCGCCAGGGCAAAGATTAAGAGAGTAAGTTTTCCGAGATAAGAATAATTGGTCCCGGAGGTGGTGTAAGTAGTGATAATAAAATCTATGGCTCTTTGGACTATGCGGGGGGAAATAAGCTGGGCAATATCTACCGCTACCAGCATCAGGAATCCAAACAACATCTTAAGGGGGGCTTTTTTGTAATAGGAAATAATAAATTTAATTAACATGGTTTTATTATAATATACTTCGGCTAATGTCCTTGTCAATCAAAAAAGATAGCGGAGCAAAGGGGGATAGGGGGGTAATCCCCCCCTTTTTTTTCTTTCTTCTATTCTCTTTTATAAATTACTTTATAAATCTTCCAACAATCTTTCTGCCCATTTACTATAGAAGGGCTCATCACCGGCAATTGCTTTTTCCAATAAAGGTCTTGCCTCCTTCTTATCTCTTCTGTCTATCAACAGTTCGGCAAAATAAACCAGCCCCTGGGGGTCATCAGGAAAACTTTCATGGTGTTCCTCAAAATACTTCTGGGATCTACTTTTGTTTTTCAAAGGGAAGGGAAGTTGATGCCAAAATCGTGCTATGGACAATATCGGCCCTCCGTCTTCAAACATCTTATCTATTTCATAGGCAGCATAGAAGGCGTCTTGAGTGCTTCCTTTCAACCCCTCCGATAAGGCTTTAAGTATGCTAACCCCATCAGAATAACTTGCTACACAAAGTCCGTAATAGTACTGTCCCTCGACTTTATCCGGTGCAAGCTCTATAGCTTTTTCCCCATAGACCATGCCGTCTTTCCCGTATTTCTTACAAATGTCTTCCCAGCCTTCCAGTTCCTGTTCCAGGTTTAAGTTAGCATATTCTCTATGAGCACGAGCGCATTTCCAGTTAGCCTCATAACTGTCTGGATTGGCTTCCGCTGCTTTAACATACAAGGGAATGGATTCCAGTATACTA
>DASRMF010000054.1:0-7449 GCA_035648055.1 Atribacterota bacterium | reverse complement strand
TCTTAAATCTATTTAATTTTATCACAAATTAAATAAAAGATATAAAAAAAATAGTATCAAGCAAAGAAAGAAAAAGAACAAGATAAAGGATTTTGTGCACTTTCTGGTGTTATAAGCTTAATCATATTGCCCATAATACCTATAATCAGTCCCATTAAAATAACAGCAAAAAATATAATCAAATTCCCTCGCCCTTACTAAACTCCTCTTTACTTTTACTAAAAAATACACTTTCTATTTCTTTTTTCCTCTTTTCAATGTGTTCATCTATATGCCTTGTAATTCCTTCTAATTTCTCCAATTTTTTAATTCTTTCCTTCAGCTTCTCTTGCTCTTTCATAACAAAACGAATAGCATCAGCTATAGGGTCTGGCAGTTTGCCATGCTCTAACGCTTGAATTTCCTTCGCACTAAATCCCAAACCAATCCTACCAGGAACTCCTACTACTGTTGCATTAGGTGGAACATCAGTAACCACTACCGAGCCCGCACCTACCCTTGCCTTATCTCCAATATTTATTGCACCCAAGACCATTGCTCCAGCACCAATCTCAATATTATTTTCCAGAGTAGGATGACGCTTCTTTTTTTCTAAACTTGTTCCGCCTAAAACCACTCCTGAATACATCAAAACATCATCACCAATTTCGGTTGTTTCACCTATCACTACACCCATGCCATGGTCAATAAAAAATCTTCTTCCAATTTTGGCTCCGGGATGTATTTCAATATCAGTAATATGACGATTAATATGCGAAATTATGCGCGCAATAGTATATATTTTCTTTCTGTAAAACCAATGGGCAATCCGATGAAGCCATATTGCATGAAGCCCAGGATAACAAAGAATTACTTCTAATGTGTTCTTCGCTGCCGGATCTTTAGCAAATATAGTTTGAATATCTTCTTTTATGGTTTTAAACATTAATAATGAACCTCCATGGCTCTTAATGGACAGGCAGGTATACACAGTTCACAAGCAATACATTTATTTTCGTAAAAATAAACTTTTCGGGTATGTGAGTCAAGAGCAAGAGCTTGAGTCGGACAAACGGTTATACAAGCACCACAATGAGTACATTTGCTACTATTTTGGATAATACTTAATGACAATGGTTGAACGATTAACCCTAACTCTTTAAGATAATTTATTCCCTTATTATAGTTTTCCTCTTCCCCGGAAAGACCTAATACAAGAAGCCCTTCTTCTTTAGGTTTAATATATGCTTTTAGTATATTAAATTCTAAATCAAAGTACTTTGCCAGGTTGCTAACAATGGGCTGGTCCGCTAACCGGGGAGGAAATTTCAAAACAATTCTTTTAGAAATCATTGACTTCTCCCATCTAATGATGTAGGGCTAAGCTTGGAAAATAATTTTCCTTTCAGCCCTACATCCTTTTTTGTTTTATTATTCAATTGGTCTTTCTTTTAACGGTTTTAATGTCAACCCTGACTCCGGTCCAGGTAACGACGCCACAGGCTCAGTTAATAAAAATCTTCCCTGTTTAATCCAGTCTTTTAAAGTTTCAGCAATCTCTACTGCTTTTGAATAACTGGAAAGCGATGCGGTGGGAACTTCTTTACCTTGAACAATAATCTTACCGCTTTTAAGTTCCTCATAAGAAACCTCGCCAAGTGTACCCGCTATAACCTGCGGATAGGCTTCGCTGTAATCAACAATTGAAGCGTAGATATCTTTATCCTTCACTGCGGTATAGCGTAAGATTTCTTCATTCAAAATAGGGATAGGTATTCCTACTCCCACGGTGAGTGTGGATCCATACCCCTGGAAACTCGTCCCCCGCAACCACTCTGGTTTCATCTGTTTTAGATCACCAATCACCGCTAATGTACCTGCCGGAACACATGGCGTGCCGTTATCTTTTCTTTTAACGGTCGGATTATGCTGTGTCCCCTGCCAGGCCACATAACCCACTCCGCCACCAAGAAATATCTTGGTTCCGATTCCAATAGTTTTATATAACGGATCATTCATCAAGGGAGAAAGTTGACCGGCACTACAATAGTTCGCATTTCCTAGTCCAGGCTTTAGAGCACCCATATAGGTATAGATGATCTTATTAGAAAGATTGACAGCAACATTGTAGTTCTGATAAGCATTCCTGGGATTGAAAAGTACCGCCTCATTAACATCTTTAATGTTTATCCAGGTTTCCAATTTTCTTCTTGGATAGCAATCAGTGCCATAGGCGGTGGCAGTAAGTTTTATATCCTTACCTGCAACAAACTCTTCAATTACATGCCCTCCTCCGTATTCAAACTTACCAGGATAAACTCTATTCAGAGGATCATCGTCAGGTGCACTTGTGCAGCCAAGATAAACATCCACCGCAGCAAAACCACAATAAGCCGGAACATCATTTAAATAGCACGCCCCACCTCCTAATTTTATTCTTGGTTTTGAATGGCCAATATTAATATAGGTCCCGCTTGAACACATCGGACCAAATGTCCCGGTAGTTACGACATCCACCTTTTGAGCTGTTTCTTCAATTCCCTTTTCCTCCACCAGGCCTATTATCTCTTCAGCGGTTACAATAACCGCATTCCCTTTTAATATTTTTTCATTAATTTCTTTAATCGTTTTAGTCATTTTGATCTTTCCTTTCTTTTTTTACCACAAAATATTATAAGTATAATAACACATTTATTTGCTTTCTTAACTTACCCCTAAGGGCAGATTTTCCATTATTTATGCCCCAACCGGGGCTATCCATGATCCATAACATTTCCACCACCTCCTAATGATAAGTTAGGACGAATATAAACTTCATACAAATGTAAATTTACATATTACAGAATCGCATTATTGGAAAAGTTCTGTAGAAAGATACCGGTCACCTGAATCAGGAAGAACAACAATAATAAGCTTACCCGCATTTTCTTTCCGTTTAGCTAATTCTAGTGCTGCCCATACCGCTGCTCCTGAAGAAATACCTGCAAATATCCCCTCTTCTTTGGCAAGTCGTCTGGCACAAATCATCGCTTCCTCATTGGTTACTTTAATTATTTCATCAATAATGTCCTTATTTAAAATGTCTGGCACAAAGCCAGCACCAATTCCTTGAATCTTATGAGAACCAGGTTCTCCCCCAGAAAGAACAGAAGAGTTGGCAGGTTCAACAGCAATAGCTTTAAATGATGGTTTTCTCTTTTTTATTACTTCGGCTACCCCTGTTATTGTACCACCAGTTCCAACTCCAGCAACAAAAATATCCACTTTACCATCTGTATCTTTCCAGATTTCTAAAGCTGTAGTTTCTCGATGAGCCCCAGGGTTAGCAGGATTTTTAAATTGTTGAGGCATAAACGCTTTACAATTATTTTTCACAATTTCTTCTGCCTTTTTAATTGCTCCTTTCATTCCTTCACTGCCGGGAGTTAAAACTATTTCGGCGCCAAAAGCCTCAAGTATTTTCCTTCGTTCAACACTCATTGTATCAGGCATGGTGAGAACTAATCTATAGCCCCTGGCCGCACAGACAAAAGCCAGGGCAATGCCGGTATTCCCACTTGTTGGCTCAACAACTACAGAATCTTTTTTCAGAAAACCCTTTTTTTCTGCTTCTGTAATCATACTTACTCCAATTCGGTCTTTTACACTTCCGCAGGGATTAAAAAATTCAAGTTTTACGACAATTTCTGCCTTTACATCTCTGGCTATCTTATTCAATTTTACTAAAGGTGTATTTCCAATCAATTCAGTTACGTCATTTGCAATTTTAGTCATTTTTATTTTCTCCTTTTTTTTATTCTAATCCCCAAACTTTGAATCAAATGTAATACATTTGATCTTTTTGCTTAGATAATTTCTTCTTTTGCATTTTAACCATATCTTCCAAGGTTACTGAATCAAAAACTTCTAACATTGCTTTTTTTGCTTTTTTCCAAATATCGTGAGTAACACACGCATCAACCCGCTTACATAGTTTTGGGTCATCAACACATGCCACCAGTGAAATTGACCCTTCCACGGCTTGAATTATCTGGCTCAATTTAATTTCTTTAGGCAATTTTGCTAAACTGAATCCTCCACGTGATCCCCGCGTACTCTGTACTAAACCTGCAGATAGGAGGGCGATCATTATATGTCCAAGATATCTTTCTGAGATTTCTTGCTTTCTGGATATATTCTTCAATGACACAGGCCCTTTTCCATAATTTAGTGCTAAATCCAACATTGCTCTCGGGGCATAACGCCCCCTGGTAGAAATTTTCATTACCCCTCCAAGATTAGTATTATCATTATTTTAAAAACGTAAAAGAAAAATTTGTCAAAGAAAAAACTCTATTTAAGAACAAATAATAATTCATAAAAGTTTGCCTATAAAGCAATTAACTTATAATAAATGGGTAAGACTATCCCCGCATATCCTCTCTCCATTCGTGTATATATTCATTCTCCTTCCTCTCACAAACCCAATAGTCGTTAAACCCGTCTTCTCCGCAATCTCTATCGCCAAACTCGTTGTAGCGCCTCTCGATGCAATAATAGGAATGCTCGCAACCGAACACTTCAGTGCCATATCGAATGATATTCTACCTGTGCATACCACAAAAGTCGTTTTAAAATCGACATTTTTGATTAATCCACAACCTATAACCTTATCAAGAGCATTATGCCTCCCAATGTCTTCTGATATGCATATTACAGCTTTTTTATGAAATAACCCAACTATATGCACCCCTCCTGTTATTCTGTGTAAATCAGAATTTAAGAAAGATTTTAAGCCACCAAATATATCACTAACATCAGTTTTCAAATTAGAGCTTATCTTTGGTAGTTTCAATTCATCCAGGAAAGAAGATCCACCACCGCATCCGCTTACGATTATTCTTTTTAATGATAATACTTTTAAAGGATTGCTAATTATTACTTTTGCAATATTCTTCTCTATTTGCAAAGATTCTATCTCCTCAATATTTTTTATAACTTTTTCTGAAAATAGATACCCTATAACAAACTCCTTTACCATTTGAGGACTTATCATCGCGGTTACAAAATGCCTTCCATTGATAAAAATGGATAGCGGCAATTCTTCCACTACCTCGTGTATTGATTTTACGAAATTATTCGTATCAAATTTAAGGCAGTTGAACTTTTTTAACATTTTGCAATCTCCTTGACCGTCTCCAAAAATATATTAACCTCTTCTTCTGTATTGTATAAATACAAAGAAGCTCTGACCGCTCCCTCTTTAAGTGCAAAATATTTCATCAATGGCATACAACAATGATGCCCGGAACGAACCATTATGTTGGAGGCTTCATCGAGCATTAATGCAACATCGTGTGGATTTAAACCGTTAATATTAAATGATACCACGCCGATTCTTTCGTTCAGATTCGTAGAGCCATATATATACACATTTTCAATATCCAGTAATCCTTCTAAAAGTCGCTTTGTCAATCTCTTCTCATAAACTCTTATCTCCTCCATTCCTATCTCCTTCAAATAATCGACAGCCCTTCCAAGACCAATTCCACCTGCAATATTCGGTGTTCCACCTTCAAATCTCTCATAACCTTTCGTCAGTTCATAATCATTTAGAGAGACATTATCGATTATTCCTCCACCAAAATTGAGTGGCTCAAGCCTATCAAAAAAATCTTCTTTCATCCAGAGAACACCAGTTCCTGTTGGACCAAGCATCTTATGCCCCGAAAAGCAGAGAAAATCGCATCTTAATTCTTTTACATTTACAGAAATGTGAGGGACGGACTGTGCACCATCGACAAGTAATAAAGCATTCCTCTTCTTACAAATCGCGGATATCTCTTCTATTGGAGTTATCGTTCCTAAAACATTTGAAACGTGCGTTACCGCAACCAATTTCGTTTTATCGTCTATCATTTCTTCAAAATCTGATATGTTAAATTTTCCATTTTTATCTGGCTTTACAATATCCAACGTAACTCCAAAACTTTTTAATCTCAACCAGGGAAGAAAGTTAGAATGGTGCTCGAGCATGGTTGTTAAAACTTTATCCCCCTTTTTCCATCTTAATCCGTTAGCAATCATGTTTATTGCTTCTGTCGTGTTCTTGGTGAATATGACCTCTTCTTCATTCGCGCCGATGAAATCTTCAACTTTCCTATGCGCATCTTTATATTTCTGCGATGCAACCTGAGATAATCGGTGAACACCACGTTTTACGTTTGCATTATATTCCCTGTAATATTCTAAAACTGCATTTAAAACAGGTTCTGGCGTTAAACTCGTTGCTGCACTGTCCATATAAATTAGGTTGTTCAGAATTGGAAAATCTGCTCTTATCTTAGTCACAGCAAAATTCATATGGAGATTCCTCCAATCAGATATTTTTTAAATTCTTCTTTAATCGGCTCAATAAAAAGAGTCCTTTCCCATTTTTTTATAGATCCTATCCTAACTTCCGCTTTTTCTTTACAATCGCTATACCTAACGCAAAGCGATGCGGCCTCTTTAATGTCCTTTTCATCGCAGCTACCCTTTAAAAGAGTTACTGGACTACCAAATCTAACCACTTCCATTAATAAATCTTTTTCACCACTAAATTTAGATATTATAGAATTTTCTTCTTCGTTTCTACCAACTATTACCTTGACACCACTTGGTAACCTAAAATGTCTCCCATATCTTAAAAGGATCATATCTCGTACACTATCTTCATTATGCTCAAATGCTTCTCTCACCTTTCTCGCAAATTGTAAGTCAGTTAGTCTACAACCACCGGCCGGGCATTGATAATTTTTTATGTTAAGTTCCTCTGCTAACTTCATCTGTGGTTTCCTCCAACGTCCTCTTATCCCAAGTAATTTCTCCCTATCTAGCAATCCTTCTTTTTCCGGAATTGTGGGCTCCAAGAATCGAGCAGAAAGCGGTCTCAGTATCAAACCTTCAAGACCAGCTTCTTTCTCTATGAGAGTCATCGCCTCCTTCCGTTGAGACATCGGGCGTTGGCCCACTACCTCTCCGGTAAATAAAAAGGCCGCTCCTATCTCTCCCATATATTCCTTCGCCTTTTTTAGCATGAATATCCTGCAATCTATACATGGGTTCATATTTTTTCCATATCCATGCTTTGGATTCCGTACCATCTTTATATATTCATCGTTGGCAGCGATTATCTTTATTTCAATTTCAAACTTCTTTGTTATACGGCTCGCTTCATGTTTACAGCCTTTTTTTGTGCAAGTGCAAAAAGGAGTGATAAAATTCAAAGCTGTTACTTTAATGCCTTGATTCATCATTAACTTCACTGCTAATGTGCTATCTAAACCACCGGATAATAAACCTATGGCTTTAATCATAATACCTCATCCATGCTTCCTGATCTGTATCCTTCCAAATCCAATGTAATGTACTTGAAACCGTTTTTTTTTAATCTTCTTACTATTTCTTCTCTAAAACTAATAGCCTTTTCTATTTCCTCTTTTTCTACTT
>DASRMF010000053.1:0-5077 GCA_035648055.1 Atribacterota bacterium | reverse complement strand
TATTAAATTCGGTATTTTTTTGTCTTCCATACCCGGAAATTAATTTACCCTGAATGGGCAGGGCCAAAATTCCCTTTTTTGGTTTTAGAGTAATCGTTGGAACTTCTTTTTGGGAAGCTTTTTTAGAGCCTTCTTCCTGTTGCTTATAAATTCTTTCTATTATATTCTTTATTTCTTGAGAAGATTGCTCTAATTCTTCTAAAGATTTTAGATGTGCTTCTTTTTCAGAGTCTATCTTATTAATTATGGACTTTTTAGCTTTAATAGAAAATTCAACATTTTCTTTCTCTTTCTCCACCTCTTTTTTTAATAAACTCAGTATCTCTTCCCTGTTTTCCAGGTTCATTTTATTATTCTCTATCTTTTTCGTCTGCTGGCGAATATCATTAATCACTTTGGCATCTAAAGACAAAATATTTTTTACATATCTGAAACGAGTAAGAAAATCAGAAAAGCTTTCACTATTAAATAAAGTTTCCAGATAGCCGGTCAAGCGGCGCTTATAAATCTCTCTTAACCTGTCTTCTAATAGTTTGGTCTTTCCCCTTAGTTTTTCTTTTTCAATAACAACTTCATCTTCTGCTATCTTTATCGCTTTTTGTGCCAGCTGTAAATCTTTTTCGATAGTTTGCAATTCTTTTTCTGTATCCAGTAAAAGTTTTTCAATTTTATGAAGAGCTTCTAAATAACCGCTCTCTTTCTTTTGCAGATTGTTAATTTCATCTTTCACGCTTTTAATCTGCTGCTCTATCTTTTTTAGCCTCTGGTCTTCTTCCTTTATCTTTTGGCTGTAGTCCCCGCCGTTATCCCCATAGCTAAAAAAAACTACAAATAAGATAAAGGTTAAAATCAATATTAAAATAGAAAATATTTTCTTATTTATTAAAACTAACCTCTTTTTATACATTTAAATATTTTCCTACTGAAAACATACTCCCTAAAATTCCCACTAAACTCCCTAACAGCACGACAACTATACCTACGGGTAGCAAACCAATATTATCCACAACTAATGGTAAAAAAGGAATAGCTTGGTGCACTTTATTTACCGCAAAAAAATAAAAATTATATAAAATTATTGTGGAAAGAATTGCTGAGATAAAACCCTGCAAAAAGCCCTCAATTATGAAGGGCCATTTAATAAACCAGGAAGTAGCTCCTGCTAAACTCATTATTTCAATTTCACTTCTCCTGCTATATACGGTGATTTTTATTATATTGAATATAAGCAAAATAGAAGCAAAAATCAGGAGGGTTAGTACCAATATCCCCGCTCTTCTAAATATAGAAGTAAAATTTAACAATCTTTCTGCTGTTTCCTGGCCATACTCAACTTCTTCCACTTTTTTGAATTCAACTATTCGATTAGCAATTTGCTCAATCACTTTAGGATCTTTCATCTGTATCTCAAAAGAAGCAGGGAGCGGGTTAGTTTCAATAGCACTGAGTATATTTTTTTGCTCTCCTAAATCTTTTGATAAACGCTGGTAGGCTTCCTTTTTAGATACATATTTTACTTCTTTTATTCCGTCTATAGAATTAAAGTTGTTTTCTAAAGTGTTCAGTTCGGCGTTAGAAATATCATCTTCTAAATAAACTATAATCTCCAATTGGGATTCTATATTTTTTAGAAAAAGACTGGAATTTATAGAAATTAATAGAAAAATACCAACAATGAGTAAAATTGTAGTGGTGCTTAGTATTGCTGCCATACTCATTAAAGTACTTCTTCTAAAACTGAGCAAAGCCTCTCTAACATAAAATCCCGTATTCTCAAAAATCATCTTAATATGTCCCTCTTTCCGTATCTGCCATTATTCGTCCTCGCTCCAACTTCACTACTCGCTTTTTGGCTTTATCTATCATAAGTTTATCATGGGAAGCCATTATAATAGTAGTTCCCCGTATGTTTATATGAAATAGAAGTTTCATAATCTCCCAGGAAGTGTAAGGATCTAAATTTCCAGTTGGTTCATCGGTAAGTAAAATTAATGGTTCGTTAGCGATAGCCCGGGCAATACATAATTTTTGCTGTTCTCCTCCAGATAATAAATGTGGTTTTGTCTTCCTTTTATTTTCCAGCCCTACTAAATTAAGGACCTTCTTAACCTGTTGTCTTATCTCAAAATTAGTTGCTCCAATCGCTTTTAAACCAAAGGAAATGTTTTCATATACCGTTCTATCATACAGTAATTTAAAATCTTGAAAGACGATACCTATATTCCGTCTTAGATAAGGTATGTAACCGGTTTTAAGTCGAGCTATGTTTATCCCATCAACAATTACCTGTCCCTTGCTAGGAACAATCCCCCGGTAAATCAATTTCAATAAAGTACTCTTCCCTGCCCCGGTTGGACCTACCAAAAAAACAAATTCACCCTTTTTTATATGGATATTGATATCCCGCAAGGCCTGAATTTTATTGGAATAATTTTTATATACGTGAAACATTCTAATCATATTAAATAGTAACCTCAATGGTTATAGATTGAAAAACTTATAGACCAATTCATTATTAGCAAGAGCTTTTTCTTCTAAATTATTTACTTTTTCGAGTAAAATATTTTTTATTTTATCATTATTTTCTCTGATATATTCTACCTTTTTTTGAATATTTTTTAAAGAGATACCTTTACCTGTTTCTAACAGCACTTCAGACAATCCCAAATCTTCTACGAAATATTTCACTTTAGGATCATAGTTAAAAGCTATAAAAGGAATGTTAGCCATGCTGGAGAATATTATTGAATGAAGCCTCACCCCAACCACCAAAGATAATCGGGATAGAACAGAAAGTAATTCTTCAGGCCTAAGTTTTATTTTTAACACCTCAGCCTTATTCTTCATCAAAGATAATATCTCTTCACTAGTGTGCACATCTTCATCAAATTTAAAGGGGAAAAAAATTATTTTTGCCTTATAATTTTCAATTAAATAATCAGCTGCTTGGGCAAATATTCTTTTTGAGTCTAATCCGTTGCCTTTATATTCTCTGACCGAAACCCCGATTAAGGGACGATTATCTGAATTAATCATTTCCTGAATAAAGGGGTAGCTATCTATAACACTATTAAGATTTTTTCTGTTCAACAAAAAGACGGGATCAGAATTCACATATATTGACGGTCTCATCACCCCTAAATTTTCTAATAATTCTTTGGAGGGGTTATCTCTTACGGTAATTAAATCAACCTTATTTAAAATCCATTTTATTAACTTTTTGTTAATCTGCTTATTTACCGGACCGATACCCTGGGCATAAATCATAACCGGTACTTTGACTATTTTTGCTACCAATATCAATCCCAAATAATATAATATACTCCAGCCCTTTCCGGTTGAATCCTGAAGTAATCCTCCGCCCCCGCTAATAAAAAGATCAGTATCTCGTAGACAGAGCATAATATCAATTAAATTCAGTCGATTTATGGCCTTTACCTGATAAGTTTGAGAGGTCTGTAAAGGACTTCGGGAAAGAACTGTTATCTTTATTTGAGGTATCTTTTTTTTAAAGGCTCCAACCATAGATTTAAGAATGGCTTCATCCCCGGTATTATTAAAACCATAATAACCGGAAATCATTATCTTTGCTGCGGTTTTAGGCTTTTTCATAATTAATTTTTTTCCTAAATATTTTTACCAGATAATAAAACACAACAATTATTATTAATCCCAGCACCAAACCTAACCATGCTCCATTAAAGGTGCGTAACAGCGAAAATAAAAAGGGAGTGTGAGTATGACAGAAGGTATTAATCAAAGTAACCGGGGCAATAGTCCCGATAATAATTATAGGAATCTTAAATTCTTTTATTTTTAGGTAATTCATACTCATCGCCAATAACAGAGCGGGATAACCAATTAAAAACTCTTTATTTCTGGGACGGGCAATTAAAGTCTTTTCCAGGAAAATTCTTATCTTTTCCTCAATGCCCAGAACGGGGATAAAAGAGAAATTCCCTGAACGGGATATGTAAATTACCAAAAATACCGCAAAGAACATCATTATAATTACATGTTCAATCAGGATGGGTTTCTTGATATTTTCCAAAATCATTAATTTGCCCTTATTCACCTTTAACCACATTATTGCCAGAACCAAAAGAAGCGGGATCAGATAAGAAATCTTTATTCCGCTAAACTGTTCTATCCCCAACATAAATTCATTATTACTTAATAAAGCTGCTATTAACAGGGCGCCGGACAAAGTAATTAAAATTATCCTGAAAAATCCGGTTAAAATTTGCTTTATCATCAGAATAAAACCGGAATTGTTTTCAGGAATATCCAGGGCATCTTCAAATTTAGAATTATTATTTTCCAAAAAATACTTTTCGTTAGCAATAATAGCCAGGGTGGGAAATATTAGGGCTGACAGCAAGGCCACCAGCTTTATTAAAAAGACTTCCCGATTTAAAAAGAGGAGGACCAGAGAAAATAATATTCCTAAAAATAACAGGGAATATTCTTGATATTTTTTTAGATTGAAGACATTTTTTAAGAGAATTAATCCCCCGGAAATAACTCCCAGGATTAATAAGAAAATAAATATTTTTGGCGCCTGGTAGGAAACTGAAAGAATACTGGCTCTTCCCGTACTAAAACCGCTCGCTTTCAACTCTTCTGTTATAGTTTTGATATAAGATAGATTCTCTTCAATAAGATTAGAGTTAGATTTCATAAAAGGCTTGATATAAAAGATTCTCACCTTTCTTTCTTTGGCTGCTCTAATCCATCTTTCTACGGCTTTCTGTTTGGAAATAATGTCCATTTCTTCTTTGGTAATACTGTGAACTCTAACTGCTAATTCACTCACTTGATGGGCGATTGTCTCAATCCCTTTTTGATCTGCAAATTCTATAACTCCGAAGGGATAACCTTTTGTTTTTAGAAGTTCAGCGGTATGAATTAAGTTTTCTTTTGAAGGATAACCTAAAACTGTTTCCCCTTCAAAAATTATTGCCGAAATCTTTCCGGCTTTAGCACTCTCTTTAAACTTAAACTCTATATCTTCCTTATTTACTTGAGGGAAGTTTTTGAAACGTAAAATGACCTGAAAGCCCAAATTTCTTACTAA
>DASRMF010000052.1:0-13936 GCA_035648055.1 Atribacterota bacterium | reverse complement strand
AATATCGGTCTTACCTACAGTAAATTAAGGGAAATCAATCAAGCCCTAAATTATTATCAGGAAGCCCTAAAGATAAATAGAAAGATAGGATATAAAGAAGGTATAGCCACTAATCTTGGCAACATAGGGCTGGCGTATATTACTTTGGGCCAGTCTGAGGAGGCATTAAAGTATTACCAGGAGGCATTAGAAGTATTTGTACATATAAATGCTCAGCCACGAATAGAAATATTACAAAAGATTATTAAAATTATAGTTAAAAATAAGAAGATAAATTACAAGCCAATAATGAAGGTTAGATCACTGCTTCTGGTAGTTTGGTTTATTGTAGTAGGCTTTCTAGTTGTTGAATGCGTGCCTTCAGTAAAAGAGGCACTTATTCTTGCGACCACAAAAAAACCAGAAACTTTTACAGAACTGTATTTCGAGGACCATTTATCCCTTCCGAACAAGGTTACTTTATTTAAAGAAAATAACTTTAAATTCACAATCCATAATCTCGAAAACAAAGTTATGGTATATATATATGAAGTTTATATTGATGTAAACAGAGAAAAACAGATGATTGATAAAAATTCTGTTATAATAAAAAACAATGAATATAAAACAATTACGGAAGACTTCACAATCACAGTTCCATCGCAAAGAGTTAAAGTCGTCACAAACCTGATTGGTAAAAATCAACAAATTCATTTTTGGATGGAAGAAGAATGAAAAAAATAACAATAGTTATCCAGGTTGTAATTGCTAATACTATTAGTAGGAGTATAATAATATATTAAAATTATCTAAAATTATTTAAAAAATTTACAAATTAATGTCTAAAATCGCTTGATTTAGGGAATAAAATAATAAAGAAGAGATTTTGTAATGTTCCCTATTAAAATTACAAATTTCTAAAAAAATTTGCTTTTTTAAATTTTTATGGTACAATAAATATCCAAACTTCAAAAAATAAATATTCATGTCATAATCTAATGTTAAATAAAACTTTTTCAATAGGAAGGAGAAGTATTATAAGTAATACTTCAAGAGAAGTTGAGAAAGGTAAACTATCCGAAAGGATAGGACGCAAAGTTATGGGCCTAAGATATTGTCATTGCGGCAATACTACGGCTGCCAAACTGCCAACATTTTAACTAAATAAAGATTGGCAGTTTTTTATTTTGCCTATTGCTCCACATTTTTCTTATCCTTACATTTATTAAGCAAAACACCACTCAAGAAATCTTATCATCTACCCACTTAAAAACTGCTCATGAAAAATTATTCCAAGAAATAGTCGAAGCACTACTTATAAATTTTTACTTAAAAATTTATATTCAACCTGATAAAGAAAATCAACCTTTATTCATCATAATATAATATAATAGTAAATCACTTGGACTTTATTTAATCTTAAAAAGGGGGCGACGGCCCTCTCCCTGATTGTATTGAAATGATTCAAATTTGCATTTCGATTCAATTAAAAAATTAAAAGGATTAAACTTTCTAAATATAGTTGATTTTTTATTTTATGGGGCATAGTTTGGTTTTTATTTTTATAATATTTTATTTAAGAAAGGAGAGAAAAAAATAAAATGAATCCCTTAGAGAATACTACTAGGGCAACCAATGCAGCGATAACTATGGAAACGAAAACGTCTACGGAGCTAGATTTCGAGAATCATTTATCCCTTCTATCTCCGGATAAGAGAACTTCGGATAGGAGAATCTCGGATAGGAGAAGAAACCAAACCAGCAATATTAAAAAAATAACAGTCGTAATACCAGCATTAAATGAAGAACAAGCTATCGGACCCGTGATAAAAGAAATACCAATTGGTGAATTAAAAAAAATGGGATATGGAGTAGAAATTATGGTTATTGATAATGGTTCAAAGGATAAAACAAGGTATATAGCCAATAATCATGGGGCAAAGGTTATTGTCCAGCCCATTAAGGGTTATGGGAATGCCTACAAAGCAGGATTTGCTAATGCTACAGGGAATATTATCGTTACAGGAGACGCAGATTTAACTTATCCTTTTAATGATTTGCCAAAAATAATTAAAAAGATGGAGGATGAAAATTTAGACTTCATTACTACAGATAGACTGACTAATCTGCAACTAGGGGTAATGAGTAGAAGCCACTATTATGGAAATCTTTTGCTTCAATTAATGACTAAAATACTATTTGGGTTACCGTGTAAAGATTCCCAATCAGGAATGTGGATTTTTAAAAGAAGTATTTGGTCTAAATTGAATATTAAATCTTCTGGCATGCCCTTTTCGCAAGAGCTAAAAATAGAAGTTTATAAAAATGGCTTTAAGTGCGCTGAAGTCCCAATTGCTTACAGAACAAGGGTAGGAGAGGTTAAACTTAGTACTCTCAAGGACGGTATTGGCAATATTCTTCATCTAGTAAATAAAAGAATTTTTGGTTAAAGCTAAGCAAAATGAAAAAGATTAAAATTGCCTTGGTTTATGACGCAATTTATCCATATATAAAGGGTGGTGGAGAAAAAAGATTTTACGAAATCGGTAAAAGGCTGACTAAAAAAGGCCATCAAGTGCATCTTTACGGAATGAAGTTTTGGGAAGGGGCAAATGTTATTAAGCAGAATGAGATGTATCTACATGGCATCTGCAAGGCAAAGAAACTTTATACAAAAGAAGGAAGAAGATCTATTCTACAGGCCATTTACTTTGGCTTTCATTCAATGAAGCTTATAAAAGAAGATTTTGATGTGATTGATTGCTGTGGGTTTCCTTATTTTTCATTATTTGCCTGTAAATTAATTTCTATTATTAAAAAAAAGCCATTATATGCTACTTGGCATGAAGTATGGGGTAAAAATTATTGGTATGAATATATTGGTTGGAAGGGATATTTAGGTTATATTATCGAAAAATTAGCTGTATTAATGCCAGATAAAATAATTTCAGTTTCAAAACATACCACTCATAAACTTAAAAACGAATTGAATTCAAAAAAACTTATCTATACGGTTACAAATGGAATAGAATTTGATCTTATTACAAAAATCAAGCCAGCGAAAGAAAAATCTGATGTCATTTTTGTGGGCAGATTGATATCTTACAAAAATATTGATATATTGATTAAATCAATAAAGCTAATAAAGGAAAAAAATCCCGAAATTAAATCTTTAATTATTGGAGATGGACCTGAAAAAAAGAATCTAGAAGCACTAACTCAAAAGTTAAACCTGGGAAAAAATATCCAATTTTTAGGTTTTTTAGAAAACAATGATGATGTTTATGCCCTAATGAAATCATCAAAAGTTTTTGTTCTCCCATCAACACGAGAAGGCTTTGGCATTGTTGTGATTGAAGCAAATGCCAGTGGCATACCGGTGATAACTATTGACTATAAAGATAACGCAGCCAGGGATCTTATCGAAGAAGGAAAAAATGGCTTTGTCTGTCAACTCAATGAAGGAGAAATTGCCAAAAGGATTATGAGAATTTTAGAAAATAGTTCAGGCCGAAAGATGGAAGAAGCCTCTAAGAATTTAGCGAAAAAATATGATTGGGATAAAATTGTTGATGAAATTGAGGAAGTTTATTTGGGATGAAATATACAACAATTTTTTTTGATTTTGAAGGAAAATGGGGTATGCCCTTTAATACAGATTATGACCTGGAAAAAACAGTGCTTGATATCTTAAAAATATTAAAACAATATCATATGAAAGCAGTATTTTGTACTTGCGGGAAAATAATAGAGGTTCATCCTGACATAATAAAAAAAATAGATAATGAAGGTCATGAAATAGCTTTTCACGGCTATCTGCATGAAAATTTTAATAAAGTCTCGATAAAAGACCTTAACCAATTATTGCAAAAAACCGAAAATATTTTTTTAGCTCTAACGGGTAAAAGATTGTTAGGTTTCAGAGCCCCATTTCTTTTAGGACCAAATTTTTATAATGAGAAAATTTACCAATTATTTAGAAAAAGAGGATATAAATGGTGCAGTAATCGTGAAATTCGTTTTGTAGAAGAGGCCCATGTCCAGCACAGGGCAAAAGGATCTTTCTATGACCTCAAAAATGTTTTTTCAAAACTTATTTCCATATCAAAAATTGCCTCTTCTCATTTCGGTTATTATTTTTTATTTAATTTATTAAATCTAAGATTAATTCTAATGGAAGATATACATCAAGTATTAAATCAAAGTCTTATTATTGATGACATTAAGCCTAACTTAAGAGTTTTAAGGAACTTTAACTGGTTCAATGATTCCAGATTTCCAATATTCAAATTAAATATTTTAGATTTTCCATTATACTCTCCCTTAGATTGTGATTTGTTCGGATACCCCTTTCCATCACAAGAATCTGATGAAATAGCAATGAATTATGCTTTTAAATGCTTAGTTGAGAATTTTCAAATGTCCAAACATTTTTTTAATCTTAACTTCCATGATTGGATAATTGGATCAGCTAATCGATATAAATTATTAGATAATATTTTAAATTACTTATCACATCAAGAATCAGTTAAAATTATTCTTCCAAGGGAATTATTAAAAATTTAAAAAAACCGGGTAAATAAATATTAGCGAGATAAGTTTGTTGATGAGTTCGAGGGAGTTTATTTGAAATGGATTACGAAGATTACTATAGGTTAAAAGCAATAAAGTTTATCCATGAAATAAATGTAAAAAAAAATACATTCAAAGAGTTAATTGGTTCTATAGGATACCCTCTCGAAAATATCAAAGTATTAGATATAGGATTCGGATCAGGGGAAATTATCTTTTGTTTTAATCAAACTAATGAATTAAATGGTGTGGATTTAAGTTACAATGCAGTAAAAAGGAGTGTAAAACGTGCTATAAAAGAAGGGTATAAACATTTTAAATTTTTAAGATTGGATATATCCAAGTCTAAAAATTTACCTTTTCCTTCAAGATATTTTGATATTATAGTTTGTTCTCATGTGATAGAACATGTCAATAATGAGGCAACTGTTTTACAAGAGATAAAAAGACTCATTAAACCAAATGGAAAGATAGTTATTGGTATACCTATAAACGAAAAATATGATAACCCGAAACATTACCGTAAATATAATACAGATTCATTTGTTCAAAAATTAAAAAAACTAGGATTAGAAACCAAATCTATCATAGAAAACAATTCAATAAGTAGATTTTTTGATATCATTAACAAAACAGAGGGCATACCTGCATTAAGATATGTTTTATCTGCAATATTAAACGTTGCTTTCTCCATAACTCCTTGGAGTATATTAAGTAAATTGGATAGGCAACTGATAAAGAAGGGTGTTCTGCCCGAGCAAGCATTTTTAATGGTAGAAAAAATAGCTAAAAAGTAAGACCACCTTAATAAAACAAAAATACACTTTCATAACAATTCTTTTAATAAGGGATGGGAGGGTTTATTAAAATGAAACTATTGGTAGTCACCCCATACTTTTTCCCTAAAATAGGTGGTATGGAAAATTATGCTTATAACATAGCTAAAGGTTTGAAAGAAAAATATGGCTGGGAAGTTGTAGTCGCGACGTCTAATCACGAAGAAAGAAAATATAAAGAAGAACAGATGGATGGAATGAAAATATACAGGTTGCCGCGATGGTTTAAGGTATCCAATACTCCAATAAATCCTTTGTGGTATTTTCAAATTAAAAGAATTATAAAAAATGAAAGACCAGACATTATAAATGCTCATACCCCTGTGCCTTTTATTACCGATATTACCGCAAGAGTTTGTGGAGATATACCTTTTATTTTAACATATCACGCAGCATCATTATATAAATACAAAAACCCAATCTTTAATATATTCATTTTTTTATATAGAATATTAATAGAAAGAAATTCCATCAAAAAAGCGAGGATATTAATAGTAGTATCTGAATTTGTCAAAATAAAATTATCATCGAATTTAAGAAAAAAAATATTTGTAATACATAATTCTATTTCAGAAAAAGATATATTATTAAAAATTAAAAGAAAGGCAAAAAATAATATTATAATATTCCTAGCAAGCCTAGAAAAAGCACATTCATGGAAAGGGCTTGATAAAATAATTGAAGCAATTAAATGGTATATCCAAAATTTTAATGAAAATATTGAATTACTGATTGTAGGAGATGGTAACTACAAGAAACATTATGAAAAAGTTGCGGAGAAATTAAGAGTTGGACAGTATGTTAAATTTGTGGGAGCTAAATTCGGGAAGGATAAATATAATTTTATTAGAAAAGCTAAAATCTTAGTGGCTTATCCTATGACATCAAATGACGCATTCCCTACTGTAATTATAGAGGCTTGGGCTAATTTAATCCCTATAATATCATCAAACATTGGTCCCATACCATATATAATAGATGATAGAAAAAATGGTTATTTAGTAAAACCAGACTCTCCAAAAGAACTTGCGGAAGGTATACACGATTTGATGCAAAACGATAGTCTGTACGATGAATTAATTAGAAACGGGTTGCATAAAGTTAGAGATTTCACTTGGGAAAAACAAATAAAGAAAACTAATGAGATAATTAAGAGTGTTCTAAATGAAAAATGAAAATAATTCTAACTACACCACATTTTTAACTAGTTATAAAGGAGTATAAAATTGTGATAAATAACTATCGGAAAAGCTGACAGAAAATGGGTGAAAAAGAATAAAAGAAAATATTAAATGAAAAAATAAATAAAATGACAAACCATTTGTTCAGGGAAATTATATGAAAAATAAAGCTAAATTAATTATTTTTAATAACATTATTTCTCCTTATAGATTACCTATATTTGAAGAATTGTCGAAGAAATATGATCTCGATGTTTACTTTTGTAAAACAAAGACTAAAGATAGGTTATGGAGTACTTCTTTAGAAAATTACACTTTTAAATATAAAATACTTCCTAGCTTGAATATCGGACCATTGGTTTTCAATTTTTCCCTACTAAAGGAGTTATTTAAAAATAAGTCCGATTGTTTTATTATTGCTGAGAACCCCGAAAATGCCATTTCTATTCTAGTAGTATTTGTGGTGGCCAAAATTAATAAAAGTAAGATTATTTTATGGAGTGAACGAATAGGCGATGAAGCATACACGCTCATACAACTTAAAACATCTGGTAACTTCTTAAAAAATAAATTATATAACTTAATTAAAGTAGGTTATAAAATTTACAGAAAATATCTTTATTTTAAATCGGATTTATTGGTTCCCTTTAGTAGCGCTGCTGAGAATTATTTAAGGAAGGAAGGAGTATTAAAAGAGAAGATTAAAAGATCTCTTCAAATCATGCCTGAATCTATTTTGGTAAAGCCCACTACCATATCTAAACTACCAGAATTTAAAAATAAAAAAATAATTCTTTCCCTTGGCTACTTGATCAAAGGAAAAGGAGTTGATAATCTAATTAAAGCATTTAATCAGCTAAATTCAAGTGATACGGTATTATTAATTGCCGGAGCGGGAGACCAGGAAGAAAATCTTAAAGAATTAGCTAAAAAGAATGTTGATATAAAATTTATAGGATATGTAGAAGGCAAAGAAAAAGCATATTATTTTTCTATGGCAGATTTTTTTGTCTTCCCAACGCATAATGATGCCTGGGGTTTTGTTATCAATGAGGCATTGTACTACGGATTACCGGTTATATCTACCGATCAGGCAGGCGCAATAGAATTAATAGAAAATGGTAAAAATGGGTTAATTATTCCGGATAATGATCATGATGCTTTAGTAAAGTCTATGAAGAAATTGCTTGATGACCCAAAACTTCTTGCTATAATGAAGGAAAATGTTATAAGAACACCTAAAAGCAGGATAGTAGATGTGAATACGGTGATTAGAACATTCGATGAAGCAATAAATATGATATTAAATCATCAAGAACTCAATATAAATAAAAAAAATTCACCAAATTAAATACTATCATAAACAGAATTTTTTATTAAGGAAGTACACCATGAATATGAATAAAATACCTTTTGTCACTATTATTGTATGTACCTACAACGGAGAAAAACACATAAAGGATTGTCTGGATGCCTTAACTAAACAAGATTATCCTAAAGACCAATATGAAATTGTCGTAGTTGATGATGGGTCTACAGATAATACATCTAAAGTTGTTTCAAAATATCCAGTGAAAATAATAAAACACAGGAAAAATTTAGGAATTAGTTCAGCTAGAAATACTGGATTACGGAATGCGAATGTGAGGATTTCGAGGCTGGTTCAGACTAGGCTTTTGCTGGAGAGCAATAGATGCAGGTTATAGGATTTTATATAACCCTAAGGCTATAATTTTTGATGATTGGGGAAATTTAAGACAAGAAATGAAAAGGGCATTTAGATATGGGAAAGCGAGGGTACTTTTATATAAAAAAACCCCGATAGATGGAAAAACTGGTTTTGTAGCCAAAGATAACGATATTGAAGAATTAGCAAAAAAATAGAAGAATTACTCAACAACCAAAACTTGCTCGTTAAAATGAAGGAAAATGTAATAAAGATAACTAAAGGAAACCTATTTGATATTAATACTTTGGTAGGTACTTTCGAAAAACTATTAATTATTCTTTGAAATAATATGAAACTTACAAAAACTAATATCTTTCTCATCATAGTTCCAGGTTCACTTATTAGCTAATGTTCAAAATTAAAATAATCGGGCTTTTTGAAAATATTGTGAAATTTTTAAGGTTTGATGAGAACAATAAAATTATAACAGCAACTAATTTAGTGAGGTTAATTAACAAATAAAATTATGAATAAAATAAAGATATTCATTATTACAACAGGATTACCGGCGAGAATTGGGGGGGCACCTGTTAGAAATTTTAATTTAATTAAAAACATATCCAAAGATATGTTTTCTGTATCGCTATTTACTATTGTCGATAGTAAAACAAAAAAATTACTACCAACAATAGAAAAAGAGTTGGGTATCCCAATTTATTCCGTTCCTTTTAAGGGTTTTGGGTTAGTAAAAAAAATCTATGTATCTCTAGTAAAACGAGTTATGCCCTATATGGAAGAATACAAAGAGTCTGGCATTAACGATATTCTTTTTAACAAACTAAGTAAAGAACCCATAGACATAATTCAACTTGAAGAAATTAATGCTTATTATGCTATCAAAGACATAATTCCCTTTATTAAGGAAAAAAATATTAAGATCGTTCTTGATGCTCATAATGTAGAACAAATAGCATTCAAGGAAGCAAGTAAAATATTTGGTTTTATTAAAAAAACAATTGGGAGATGGATCCTTCCTAATTTTGCAAAAATAGAAAATAAAGCTGCAAAATCAGTTGATCATATCTTTACATGCTCTGACGTAGACAAGGCATATTTTGCGAACATAGTTAATATTAAAACAATTACTGTTATTCCAAATGGAGCTGATACTATGTTCTTTAGAACCAAAAAGCAAGTATTGGAAAACACATTACTTTTTATGGGTGGGGTGAATTATCCTCCTAACGAAGAGGCATTGCAATATTATTTTTCTGAGATTTATCCCTTGATTAAGAAAAAAATACCCAATATAAAGATATATGCCCTTTGTGGAAAACCGTCTCAGAGGATAGAAAATATTGCGAAGAACGACACTTCAATTATTTTTCCGGGATTTGTTGTTGATGTACGAGAATATCTCAATAAGGCAAAGATATGTATAGCTCCATTAAAATCCGGTTCGGGAACAAGGCTAAAAATTCTGGAGTATATGGCCATGGGAAAACCTGTAGTATCTACCTCTAAAGGGGCAGAAGGCTTAGAAGTAGAAAGTTATAAAAACATATTAATTGCTGATAACCCGCATGATTTTGCCAACAAAATTATTTGGTTGATTGAGAATCCTAAGGAGGCAAAAATATTAGGAGAAGGAGCAAGGGAGCTGGTTAAGGAGAAATATGACTGGATAAAAATTATTAAAGGAGTTACGAGTTATTATCGAAAAACAAAAAATGAATCTAACAAGAAATAAAATCTTTTCTGGAATTTTAATCTTTGGATTAATAACTAACTTCCTAGTCCTTTTTGATATCCAATACTTCTATTTAAGGGCGATTTTTTCATTTATCTTCTTAATAACAATTCCAGGATTGCTAATTATGTTAATGCTCAAAATTAGAAAAATTGGTTTTTGGGAATATTTAGTTTATACAATTGGTTTAAGTGTCGCTTTTTTAATGTTTGGAGGATTATTTAATAATTGGTTTTTGCCATTGGTGGAAATTGGGAGACCACTTTCACTAATTCCATTACTTATTAGCTTTAATGCTTTCCTGTTAATTTTCTGGATAATTGCCTATAAACGAAATAACGAAAATATCTTTGAAATTAGGTTTCCAAAACTGGATTGGCTGAATAAGATTTTTTTTTTAACGCCATTGATTTTTCCTCTTTTAAGTATTCTAGGGACAATACTCCTAAATAATGGGGGACCAAATTACTTCACTATAGTTATGCTCGGCGGAATTGCTATTTATGTTTTTTTTATAGTTTTATTTAGAAAGAAACTAAACGAAAACATTTATCCTTGGGCAATTCTAATGTTAAGTATTTCATTGTTACTGATGTACTCTTTGAGATCTTGGCATATTCTAGGTTGGGATATCAATCAGGAGTATTTAGTATTTACATTAACAAATAGTGCTAAATATTGGAGTCCATATGCATCAGGAAGTGCCTATAATTCATGTGTAAGCATTACAATCTTACCGACCATTTTCGCTTCTTTTACAAAAATTAATAATGAGTATATCTACAAATTAATTTTTCCCATTTTGTTTTCAATTGTTCCATTAATGATATATTTATCCACCAAAAAATTTCTAAGTGAAGGTTACGCCTTTTTAACTTCGTTTTTCTTTATAAGTCAATATTGGTTTATTGCACAAATGCCTGCATTAGCTAGACAAGAAATAGCATTTATTTTTTTGGCTTTAATATTATTGTTAATATTCAACCATGAATTAAATGAGTCCACAAAAGCCTTTTTATACATTATTATTGGTATGTCAATCATATTATCTCATTATTCAACTGCTTATGTTTGGTTAGCAACTATGGTGGTCTGCTATGCCCTGGGTCTTTTACTAAAAATATTTTTTTTAAAGAACCTAAAAATAATATTTTCATTTAAATATATTTTATTAATGATCTTAATTACTTTTTTGTGGCAATTTCAACTTAACGTACCACCACATAATTTCGGAAGTATACTCTCTACTACAATTTATGATATTTCAAACATATTTTCTAAAGATTCGATTACCTCGGGATTTAATAGATTAACTTTTAAAAATTTAAATATAAATAATGATCAGAATGTATCCAATAATTACTTAACCATGACTGAAGAATATAAAAACAAGGCGTTAATTCTATATCCAGAATCTACCTATCGAGATTATAGTCCTCGTGCAGTTTTTTCTGAAGAGTTGAAAAGTCAGGTTCCAATAGAAATAAGCATAGATGTTTTTAACTTGTTAAAAGTAATTAGACTAATTTTAATAGTTATTTTACCTATTATAGGAATATTCCATTTGTTTAAAAAGCATTTTTATAAAAAGAATAAAAACAGAGATATCAGTAATCTAAAGAACAGTATTGGAAACTACATATTAATAAGTATCAGTACATTACCATTAATCGTTTTATTTCTTTTTTTGCCTTCAGTACAAACTCAATATAACCTAACTCGGATGTACCTGCAGGGCTTGTTATCGTTTTCCTTCTTGACTATACTAGGAGGATATTATTTATTGTATAAGCTTAGATTGAATAAAATAAGTTACTTCATTTTAGGATTAATTTTAATATTATTTTTTCTATCGTCTACGGGATTAGTTTCTCAGCTGATTGGAGGAAATCCGCTTTTACCTTTAAATAATTTCGGAGGAGAATATGATATGTTTTATACTGCACAATTGGATGTTAAATCCGCAGAATGGCTAGCTAATAAAAGAGAAGGTAATAGCATGATATATGCAGATGAGGTAGCTGGCTTAAGGCTTACCTCATCTGCATATATCATTGACTACACTTTCGATATTTTACCATCAACTATAGATACACGTTCTTATGTGTATCTCAACCAAACGAATGTTGAAAGAGGGAAAATATATAAGCGTTATAATATTGATTTCTTAGCATATGATACACCAATTGAATTCTTAAATTCAAACAAAAACCTAATTTATAATAATGGCGGTTCAGAGGTGTTTAAATAATATTTAAAAATTAATGTCTAAAATTGTCTATTATGGGGAATATAATAAGTAGATAAGGGAAATTTAAAAATAAAATAAATTATCACTGAAAGTTGATAAAGGCAAACTATCCGAAAGGATAGGGCGCAAAGTTAAGGGTCTAAAGCACTTAAAGTGCCAAGACTGCCAGACTACCGACTTATTTTTTGTTTTTGCAATTTGAAAAGAAAATAACTAATTTTAATAAATGGGCTGAAAAAGGCAAATTATCCGAAAGGATAAGACGCAAAGCCATGGGTCTACGGTTCAATAACCAAGATTGCCAGGTTACCAACTTAAAAAAGCAATGGTTTTTTTTGGGGAGTATTTTGGGACTGTAGATCTCGGAATACTCCCTTTTTATATTTTAAATAAAAATTGAAAGGAATATCCAATGAAACCGATTCATCAGAAAGCGATCAAACGAAAACTATCTTTTCTCCTGATCTGCCTGATTTTCTTCTCCGTCTTTCAGGTTAGCATTTTTTCCACCACCTCCCCGGAAGAAACCTTAAGAGAAAAACTGGAAACTGAACTGTCCAAAGATGCGAAAGTAGTCATTACTGTGAAAAGAATAACAGAGGGGACTAATTGCATATTACAGGGTAGTGTGACCAATGTCTCTTCGACTCCATTACAGAATCTAACCATTAATGGCATGGCCTTTAAGGATCGACAGGAAAGCGGTTTCCGTTATTCAGTGGTGGATATCTTTGAGGAACAGAAGGTGACCGTAGCCATTTTGAATCCTAAGGAAGTGCAGAAATTTGAAATGGTGATCCCGGGAATCAACTGGGATGGTTTGAATCTGCACGGTGTTATTTTTGTCCAGGTCGAACAGGGAGCAACCAAAGAAATTCTGCAGGCTGCCTATGTGGATTAGTTTGATCGAAAAGTTAAATCCTTATGAAGAAGGAAGTATAAAATCATGAAAAATCATTTATTTCTCTATGCACTTTTAATCATAACCGTCCTTTTGATGGTGGGATGTACCCCCGGTATACCTCAGCTGCCGATTGATAATCTACAGGGTGATGAAGCCGATCAAGAAAATCAAGATGAAGCGACTGGTGTGCCAAGAGTCGTGTTTATCGAGTTATTTAATACCGATGGTTGTGCCTCTTCCAAGGTGGTTAATCCAATTATGGAAGAAATCGTGGCTGAATATGAAAATACGGTAGTGATCCTGGTAGAAGAAGCAGGCTGGGGGATATATTCCACTGAGGAGACCAGCGAACGTTTTAAATGGTATTTTTCCGATAAATCTGAACTTCATACCCCCTCTGTCTGTTTTGATGGATTGAATCAATTGTTTGCTGAGGGATTAAGTTTGGGTGGTGGTGGGAATTCGGGAAATTCTGGAAATGAAAATGTCGGAGATGCAGGGGATAATGAAGACCCTGAAATTGTAGAAGTCGATATAACGAAACCAGTCATTACCGGCTCACGAGATCCACTTCCTAATTCCTTTGGTTGGAATAATACAGATGTCACCGTGAGCTTTAGCTGTGTTGACACTAATCCAGTCAAATTCGCTTTCAAAATAAATACCGTTGCAGGAAAGACTTTGACCAAAGAAGGCAAAAATCAATCAGCGACGAATACTGGTGTCTTAATTGATGCGGCAGGGAATACTGCTGATCCGGTAACTGTCTCTAATATCAATATCGACAAGACACC
>DASRMF010000051.1:0-12847 GCA_035648055.1 Atribacterota bacterium | reverse complement strand
TCCCAGAAAAACAATCTTAAAAAGGAAAACATCGGGTAAAAAGATAGAATTTCAATTAATTGCAGCTAATATCGAGACAGCTTTTATTATCCAGTCACTTGATTACAATTATAATCTCAGGCGGTTAGAACGATATTTAGCAATGATAAATGAAAGCAATATTCGCCCCATAGTATTGCTTAGTAAAAATGATCTGTTATCCCCTTTGAATGTAGAAGAAAAGATATCCGAAATCCATACCATAATGCCAGACCTTCAGATAATGGCTTTTAGCAATATCACTAATTCTGGTTTAAGCAAAATAGAAGAATTATTAATTCCCGGTGAAACATTTTGTTTACTTGGTTCATCAGGAGTGGGAAAAACTAGTTTATTAAATAATCTTTTGACCGAAGCACAGTTTGAGACCCAGACTATTAGAGAAAAAGACGGAAAGGGGAGACATACTACTGCGCGCCGCCATTTAAATATATTAAAAAACGGTGCCATGCTCATAGATACACCGGGAATGCGGGAGCTGGGAAATATCGGATTAGAATCAGGCATTGATAATACATTTGATGAAATTTCAGAATTATCAAGACAATGTCGCTTCAATAACTGTTCTCATACACAAGAGAATGGATGTGCAGTCTTATCTGCCTTAAAAGAGGGTACAATTTCCCGGGAACGCTATGAAAACTATATAAGAATGAATAAAGAATCAGTTTACCATGAGAAGTCGTATTACGAAAAACGACGGAAAGATAAACAATTTGGAAAACTGATTAAATTAGCAAAGAAACAAATTAAAAATAAATAATAATAGAATATAATAGGGACAGACACCCATTTTCTTAGATAATTAATATTTTACTTTTAAATTAGATAAATATGGCAGATATAGCAGGTTAATGATTAGGCGGCTTTTAGCGGACAACCTATAGGGTTTGAGGAGCTCTATAGGATATGCTATTTAAAATGATTTTTTCTTCACTTGACGGGCTAATCCCATCCGGATGAATAACCAGAGTCTAGAGTCTGCTCTTTTCCCAAAAAATATTCATCATCTTCTACTAAATGACCGGGTGGACCGGGTTATTCTTTCCGGTGAAATACTTACTGATAACTTAGAAATAAGTACCAATCACTTTGTTTTTAGGACTAACCTCAAAGTCAAACAAAATTCCAGAGTTAATATCATTGACAATATGTATAAATTGTGATATTAATACCACAAGTATGAAAAATGCTAAATATCCAACAAGTAAAACAATTCGGAAAAAAAGGAGATGAAAAATGTTTGATCATTCTGATTTATATTTTACTACGGTTACTGTAGGGAAAAAGGGGCAAATCATTATTCCGGCAAAATTACGGAAAGAACTGTCAATTGCTTCTGACGAACAATTGGTTATCCTTTCCGGTCCTCATCATGAAGGTTTTACGGTGTTAAAAACCAAGTCATTTATTGAAAAACAGGAGAAGTTTAAGGAATTGACTGAGAAAATATTTGGAAGAAGTATGGATAGTGTAAAACAGGTAAAAAATAAAGAAAATAAGGAGTGATAAAAATGAGGTTGAAAAAAAATTATTTTTTAGGGAGAGTTGCTTTCGCTCTTCTCTTTATATTAATATTTTTACCGGCAAGTCATCTGGTCATCTTTGCAGCTACCTCTCCCATGAATTTAAACCTGGAAGAGAGCATTCAAATTGCTTTGGAAAACAATATAGGTTATAAAATAGCTGAATCGGCGGTAGATGTAAGCCAGGCTCAGATTGAAGAAGTCAAGGGAGCAAAAAAAATAAATATGAAAGTGCAAGGCGGTTACCTTCAGATGAGCGAGACTATTGATGAAGAAGCTATAGGGGCAGGTGATTTTAGCGGTCTTTTTGCTCCCGGTCAGGGGGTTCCGATTTTCTCTATGAGTGCAACAAAAATTCTTTATAGTGGAGGAAAAATAGAATCTCTAATTGACCAGGCAGAAGCCAATAAGCAAATTTCTTTGAATGACCTGGATAAAGAAAAACAGGGAGTTATTTATAAAGTTACCGAGGCATATTACCAGGTTTTGCAAACTGAAGGGATGAAAATAGTAAGTGCTCAGGCAGTCAAGCAGATGCAATCTCACCTGGCATCATCGGAAGCACTATTAAAAGAAGGGATGATTGCCCCGATAGACTTAAATCGAATTAAGTCTCAATTATCCAATCTCGAACATAATCTAATTAAGGCAGAAAATGGTTATAAACTGACGATGTATAATCTTAATTCTATTATGGGGATTGATTTAAATACCGAACTGGTGTTGAAGAATAATTTATCCTATGAACCCTGCGAAATTAATCTGGAAGATGCCTTGGTCCAGGCTGGAGAGTATCGGTCCCAAATCATGAACATCGCCCTGCAAAGAAGGATTATGGAAGAAATGGTTGATATAGCCAAAAGTAATAGAAAGCCCCAAGTGATATTGAGCGCTGAATCAGGAATCACCGGTTGGCAGGCTATGATCGTAGCAGAATATTCCCTCATGGATGGCGGCGTTAACAAGGCCAAAATCAAACAGGCGGAGTTAAATCTTGCTCAGGTTGACCAAAGTGAAAAGCAGGTACAGCAATTAATTGAATTTGAAGTGCGTTCTGCTTATTTGAATATGAAAGAAGCGGAAAAATTAATCAAAGTAGCCGAAGAAGGCATAAAAAATTCACAGGAAAGTTTTCGCATTGCCCAGGTAAAATATAATGAAGGTATTGCTACAAATACTGAGGTGATTGATGCGCAAAGTACCCTCATTGAAGCTGAAACAAATCATTTAAATGCTCTTTATGATTATAATATTAATCGTGCCGCCCTGATTAAGGCAATGGGAAAAGGTGATTAAAGATTGAAAAATATCTAAAAATAATCCCTTGATACTTATTTATTTTTATTAGTTTGGTGTAAGAATTTTTAGATTATAGTATTTATTAATATGTAAAAGAATTTTGGTTAGAATAGAGAGGAAATATTTTATGAAAATTAAGAAAAGAACGTTCTTTTTTATCTTTTTGTTTATTGTTATTATCGGTTTATTGGCATTTCGAATTGTCGATAGATTGAATGTAAGACAGCTGGAAGAAGTTCAGAAATCACAAATAGAAGAAGAAATCATTATTCCGGTAAGAACTGCTCTGGTGGAAAAAGGGGAAGTTAATTCTTTTTTAAAAGTTACCGGTGTGGTGGAAGCGAATGAAACGGTAAGAGTAACTTCTGAAATGATGGGACAGGCTAAAGAGGTCAAAGTAAAAAATGGTGAAGAGGTTAAAAGGGGAGATATACTCATTGCCCTTGGTGATGAGCAAATAAAAATTCAGGTGGCGCAAGCTCAGGCAACGTTGGATTCTATCCAGGCTTCTTCTGATAAAATCATTTCCGGGGCACGTCCTCAGGTGATTAAGCAGGCAGAATCAGCCCTGCTTCAAGCCAAAATGAATCGGGATAGCGTAGAGGAAAATTATCTGAGAATGAAAAAACTTTTTACCGAAAAGGCAATATCCGAACAACAATATGAACAGGCTAAAAATCAATATGAGATTGCCGATGTGCAGTATCAGTCAGCCCAGGAAAGCTATGAATTAGTCATAGAAGGCGCAGCGGAAGAAGATATAAAATCAGTCGAAGCTCAGGTTAGACAGGCCAAGGCAGCTTTGGATATGGCCAGATATCAACTGAAAAACACGCAGATTACTGCTCCTATCAGCGGTAAAGTAACTTCCATTTCCGTAAGTTCCGGTGAGATGATCTCTCCTTCCGTACCTTTATTGTCCATCATAGATGTAAGCAGGATATTTGTTAAAGTAGGAATTTCGGAAAAAGATATTTCTAAAATAGAAATAGGACAGAAAGTGGATCTTGGAATTGATGCCTTTCCGGAAGAAAAATTCCAGGGAGAAGTTGTTTCCAAAGGTGTGGCGGTCGATCAAATTAGTAAGACGCTGGAGGTAAAAATTGAAATACTTCAACCGGAAGTGGATATTCCTGTGGGCATTTTTGCCCGGGGAGATATTCTGGTAAAGACTAATCAGGATGCATTGATCGTTCCTTCCAGCGCCTTGACCAGAAAACAGGATGGGATATATGTTTATGTGGTTGAAGAGGGAAGGGCCAGGCAAAAAGAAGTTGTTTTAGGTATCATTCAGGGTGAACGCATAGAGGTTTTAGATGGGCTATCTGAAGGAGAAGAAATTGTCGTTCTGGGTAATCAGGAGTTACAAGACGGATTAAAAGTAGACATACAGAGCAAGGAGGAATAGAATTGAATTTACCAAATTTTTCGGTTAACCGACCGGTGACCATTTTAATGCTTTTTATCGGATTAATTCTAATAGGTCTTATTTCCTTTCAGAATTTAGGATTGGATTTATTACCTGACTTATCCTTCCCTATGTCAGCTATTATGGTTTCCTATTCAGGAGTAGCTCCCCAGGAAATAGAAAATATGGTTACGATTCCCCTGGAAGAAGTGGTGAGTACTATTCAGGGTGTGAAAAATATTTCTTCCTATTCCCGGGAAGGAAGCTCTATTATTTTGATGGAATTTAACTGGGGCACAGATATGGATGTCAGTGCTTTGAATATTCGGGAAAAGATTGACCAGATCAAAGGCTTTCTTCCTAAAGATGCCAGTGATCCGATGGTGATTAAATTTGATCCCTCACTGATGCCTATTCTAGTTTTAGGAATGGATTCGGAGGAAAAAGATTTACAAAAATTACAAGGTTATGCGGAAGATATTCTCAAACCCCGTCTGGAAAGATTGGAAGAGGTTGCCAGCGTATCGATTGACGGTGGCCTGGATAGAGAAATACTGGTTTCGATTGATAACGATAAACTCCGCTCCAATCAGTTAAGTTTTAGTCAAGTGTCTGCTGCTTTGGCTGGGGAAAATATTAATTTACCGGCAGGAACATTAAGGGAGGGCACTATTAATTTTCTTATCAGAACTTTAGGGAGATTTGAAAGCATCCAGGATATTGGAGAAATATTAATTTCTAATATTCGGGGAAACAAAGTTTATTTAGCTGATATTGCCACAGTTGAAGATACCTTCAAGGATAGAAATTCAATCACTTATGTTAATGGAAAACCCGGTATCATGGTGAGCATACAGAAAGAATCGGGTAAAAATACGGTTACTGTAGCCAAAAGGGTATTTAAAGAACTCGAGACGATTAGAAAATTGCTGCCTGAGGATATATCTATCACCCCGGTTTTTGATTCTTCTGAATTTATTAAAAAAACCATATCGCAGGTGGGATGGTCGGTTTTATACGGAGCAATTTTGGCAGTACTTGTTCTATTCTTTTTCCTGGGTAATTTAAGCAGTACGCTCATTATTGGTACGGCTATACCTATTTCTTTGATTTTTACCTTTGCTTTGTTTTATTTTTACAATTTAACCTTGAACATGATGACTCTGGGAGGTTTAGCCCTGGGAGTCGGGATGATGGTGGATAATTCCATTGTCGTTTTAGAAAATATATTCAGATATAGAGAGATGGGAACCGATATCAAAGAATCTGCTCGTTTGGGCGCAAGTGAAGTGGGCACAGCAATTTCAGCTTCCACTTTTACTACTGTTGCGGTATTTTTACCTATTTTATATATTCAGGGAATGGTCAAAGAATTATTTGGTTCTATGGGATTGACCATTACCTTTTCTCTTTTAACCTCTTTATTGGTGGCTTTAACTCTTATTCCCATGCTTTCTTCAAAACTTTTACGCTTTAAAGTGAAGGATAATAACCCGTCTGCTTCTAAAGAAAGTTTGGTTCAAGATTCTCTGGGTCAGGGGGGAAGATTATTTAATTTTGTCAGAGAAGAATATAGTAGATTGATTGGCTGGTCTTTAAGACATCGGGGAATTGTATTTGTCATGGCAGTAATTATTTTTGTCGGGTCTGTCATGCTGATACCTTTTGTAGGAACAGAATTTATGCCCTCGAGTGATCAGGGACAATTTAATATTAATATTACTTTACCTACCGGAACGAATTTGGACACTACCAGAGAAGTTGTAAGTGAAGTGGAAAAAATTGCTTCAGAAATACCGGAAATAAAAAGTATGTTAACTACCGCGGGAGCGGGTTCCGGTGGTATGGGCTTTAGTACTGATGGCGGCAACAGTGGAACTATTATGGTTAATCTGGTGGAACAAAGCAAGCGAGATAGAAAAACGGCGCAGGTTATTAACGAATTAAGGCAAAAAATAGGTACCTATCCGGATGCCAAAATAAGTTTTTCAGAACAAGGTTTTTCATTTTCTTCCGGTTCAGATTTGGAAGTTAGAATATCCGGTGATTCACTGGATGAATTGGAAAATATCGCTAATAAAATTTTAATGTCAATATCAGAAGTAGAGGGGATGTATGATGTGAAAAGTAGCGTAGAAGATGTACGTCCGGAATTGCATGTGAATATTGACCGCGAAAAAGCTAATCTCTATGGTTTAAATACTGCTCAGATTGCTTCTACCGTCCATAACGCTCTTTTAGGTACAGTCGCCAGTATTTATCAGGAAAAGGGAGATCAAATTGATATTCGGATTAGATTGGATGAGGAAGATAGAAACAGCATCGAGGAAGTGAAAAATCTTTTAATTAGCTCCAGTACCGGATTACAGATTCCTCTAAAGGAAATTGCAGAAGTAACCGTGGGTTTTGGACCCAAAGGGATTGACCGCCAAAATCAGCAGCGGATAGTGAGTGTTACCGGAAATATCAGTGGCCGCGTTTTAGGGAAAGTGATTCAAGATGCTCAGCAACAATTGGATAAATTAGTATTACCCGAGGGTTATCGCTATGAATTTGTTGGAGCACAACAACAAATGCAAGAATCATTTGGCAGTCTTGCCTTGGCATTAATTATAGCCGTATTATTAGTCTATATGATTATGGCTGCTCAGTTTGAATCCCTAATAACGCCTTTGGCAGTCATGTTTTCTGTTCCTTTTTCCTTAATAGGTGTTATTCTGGCATTAATACTGACCGGGAAAAGTATGAATGTGATGTCTTATATCGGTATTATCATGCTGGTAGGGATCGTGGTCAATAACAGCATTGTTTTGATTGACTATATTAATATACTCCGGAAAAAGGGGACGGAAAGGAATGAAGCTATTATTTTGGGAGGGGAAACTCGTTTAAGACCTATTTTAATGACTATGTTAACTACGGTTCTTGCTCTGGTCCCCATGGCATTAGGCACCGGAGAAGGCGCGGAGCTTCGGGCACCGATGGCGATTACCATCATCGGAGGTTTGACTTCATCCACCTTTTTGTCCTTGATTATTGTTCCCATTTTTTATACCTTTTTGGATGATATAAGTCAAAAAGTAACCGGAAGAAGGAAAGCAAAAAAATAATAAAAAAAGAGTCGAAGAGGAATAGTTAATATAATCATCTCTTCGTGGAAAAAGAGGGTGATATTTTTTTATTTTTTATGCATAAACCCCTGTAACACTAAAGAAAAGGAGAGCACTTAGAGTAATGGCACTAAAGTTAATTTTAATTCGTCATGGAGAAAGCGAGGGTAATGTCCAAAGGAAATTTTCTGGCTTTCAGGATGTAGATTTAACAGAAAAAGGAGTATGGCAAGCGAAGAGATTGGCACGACGTTTAGAAGGGGAGCAAGTAAACGCAGTTTATTGCAGTGATTTAAAGAGGGCTCGTCATACTGCTGAGATTACATTTAAAGCTCGAGGAATAGATATTGTCACTAATTCTAATTTTAGGGAGATAAATTTTGGAGCGTGGGAAGGTTATACCTTTGAAGAAGTTAAAGCAAAATTTGGATATGGAGATAAATTTAATTTTTGGCTGGAAAATATTAAGGTGGAAGTTAATATTCCTCAGGGGGAAAGTTTGGTTGATTTAAATGATCGCGTTATGGCTGAATTAAATAATCTATTAAAGAAGCATGAAAAAACCGATAAAGATAAAACTATTGCGCTTGTTTGCCACGGTGGCACGATTCGAGTTATTTTGAGCAATGCCTTAAATATAGGATTGAAGAATATGTGGAATATAGAACAATATTCCACAGCTTTAAATATTATAAATTATTATGACCATAAAGCATTTGTTGCTCTTATCAATGATACTTCTCATCTTGAAGATTGGTGGGAAAGCGGATTAAAGATTAATACGGAGAAAAAGAAAGATGAATGAAAAAATAGCAGAAACCATCCAAAAGATTGAACCTGTCAATTTTAAACTAATGGAAAAAGCACAAGAAAAATTAGATAATCTTACCAAGCCTCAGGGAAGTTTGGGAAAATTAGAAGATTTTGCCAGAAGGATAGTAGGAATATCCGGAACTCTTTTCCCGGCAATCAAAAGAAAAGTAATATTTGTGATGGCCGGAGACCACGGAGTTGTTGAAGAAGGTGTAAGTGCATATCCCCAGGAAGTTACCTTTCAAATGGTCTATAATTTTATTCGAGGGGGAGCAGGCATTAACGTATTAGCCAGGCATATAGGAGCAGAGATTTTAGTAGTGGATATGGGAGTGGCTAAAGATTTTCCCCTGGAAGAGGATGTAATAAGAAAGAAAATAGCCTACGGAACGAATAATATGGCCAAGGGGCCGGCTATGAGTAGAGATGAAGCGGAAAGAGCAATAATTGCCGGGGTTGAAGTGTTTGAAGATGAATTAAGCAGAAAAGGAATTGACATTATCGGATTAGGAGAAATGGGAATTGCCAATACTACCCCTAGTAGTGCCGTAGTAGCCTGTTTAATTAAATCTAAAGTTGAAGAGGTTACCGGCCGAGGGACCGGGATAAACGAAGACCAACTTAAAAATAAAATAAGAGTGATTAAACAAGCGATAGAAATTAATCGACCTGATCCGGAGGATGGTCTTGATGTTTTGTCAAAAGTGGGAGGTTTTGAAATTGGAGGTTTAGTAGGCTGTATTTTAGCCGCAGCTTCCCATCAAGTTCCCATTGTAATTGATGGATTTATTTCTTGTGCGAGTGCCTTAATTGCCATTAAGTTAGCTCCTTTGGTTAAGGATTATATATTTGCGAGTCATAATTCGGTAGAAAAAGGGCATAAAATTGCCCTGAAATATATAGGGAAGGTTCCGATGTTTGATCTTGGTATGCGGCTTGGTGAAGGAACCGGTGCTGCCTTGGGTATCAGTTTTATTGAGTCCGGGGTGAAAATATTAAATGAAATGGCAACTTTTGAAGAGGCCGGAGTAGATAATAAAAGCTCATAAATTATAAAAGAGTAGAAAGAAGAGCAAATATTATGTCGAGAGGGAAATTAATCTTTATCACCGGGGGAGCAAGGAGCGGGAAGAGTAATTTTGCGGAGAAGACGGCTATGAGTTCAGGTAAATCGGTAGCCTATCTTGCAACTGCTCAACCGCTTGATAAAGAAATGGCTTTTAGAATAAAAAAGCATAAAGAAAAGAGACTAAACACCTGGGAGACTTATGAAGAGCCGATAGAAGTTAGGGAGTTGGTTAGTCGTTTAGGTTTAGAAAAAGAAGTTATCCTTATAGATTGTTTGACTTTATTAACCTCTAATCTCTTATTAAGGGAAGAGGATAAGGTGGAAGACTCCAGGTGGCAAGAAGAGATTTTATTAGAGATTGAGAAATTAGCTGAGATTTCTTATAAGGTACCTGCTCAGGTAATAATTGTATCTAACGAAGTTGGAATGGGTTTAGTTCCGGATAATCCTCTGGGAAGAGTTTATCGGGATATCCTGGGCAGAGTAAATAGTATAATTGCTGATAAAGCTGATGATGTTTTTATGATGGTCTCGGGGATACCATTAAAGATAAAGGGCTGATAAAATAATGAAAATTTTAAAAGATTTATCTTTAGCTATACGCTTTTTAACCATTTTCCCTATAGCTTCTTTTCCTCTTTCTAATAATAGCAAACAAGATGAAGAGACATTAGAAGAAAATTTTGCTAATTCTATGGCTTTCTTTCCACTTGCAGGGATGTTAATAGGTATATCGCTGGTAGTTTTAAGACGGATATTTTATTACCTCCCGGTTTCTCCGCTTATAGGTGATACTTTAGTTCTAATTGTTTGGATCTGGTTAAGTGGAGGGCTGCATTTAGATGGTTTTGCCGACAGTGTAGATGGATTTTCGGGAGGACACGATAAAGAAGGAATACTGAAGATTATGAAGGATAGCGCTACCGGAGCCAAAGGGGTAGTGGCTTTGGTTTCTCTTTTATTATTGAAGTTTGTCCTTCTGGTAGAGATGCCTTTATTATTAAAAGATGCTGCCTTATTTTTTGCTCCCGTTATAGGACGTTGGAGTATGGTAATAGCTGCATTTTTAGGCAAGCCAGCTCGCTTGAAAAATAGTATGGGCAAATTATTTATGGATTATATTGGCTGGAGAGAGGTTGTTTTTGCCAGCCTAACTATGGCAGTTGTAGGTATTTTATTATTTAAATTATATTTTCTGCCCTTCTTGATTATAGCAATGGGAATAGTTTTGTTGATATTAAAATATTGTCAGCATAAGATTGAGGGTATAAGTGGAGATGTACTGGGAGCGATAAATGAAATAGTCGAAGTTTCCATTCTTTTAGTTATATACCTATTACATTAGTATTTTTCTTTTTCCATATTTCTATAGTCATTATTTGCGGAATCAATAAAATAAGTTTATGATAAACCTAAGAATCTATAAAGAGATAACACAAGAAAAATAAAAGTAAAAGGGGTCAGGTCTCAACATTTGACATAATTTTATTTTATTGTTGTTATGTCAAATGTTGAGACCTGACCCCTTTTACTGTCCCTGGCAAACTTTCTATGTGTCCAACTAATCGGGTACAGGTCAGTACACCTAATCTTATGTTATGTACATTGAGTCAAACGAAAATTTTACGTTTTATTAGAGGATATAATGAATAATTTAAGTGTTTCATTGATAAGAAAGGTTTTTGCAAAAGTACTCACGCTGATCTTTTTTGGATTGGCTGTGGTTATTGTCTTGTCATTACTTTTCGACGTTGTGGAAGGTATACTCAATAAAGCAAATATCACCGAGGTTCTTTTAAGTAGTATAAATAGTGGCATTATTGCGTTAGCTGTCTTTGAGTTAGCCTTGATTATAAATAAAGAATATGCACTCCCTATCGAAGACGTTAAGAAGGATGCTATCGATAGCTTACGGGGAACGCTGCCTAGGTTTATCGGAACTGTTTGCGTTGCTTTATCTCTAGAGGGGTTGATTATGGTCATTAAATATAGTCAATTGGATTTGGCCGGTAATTTATACTATCCAGTAGCAATCATTGTCAGTACGGCATTGCTTTTGGCAGCATTAGGTCTTTTCGTATACTTAACAGATAAACGAAGTTAAACATACATAACAATCGCATTGAGACCTGACCCCTCTTACTGTCCCTACATTATTACCTGGGGGACTTTGAGGTCAGGGTGGCTTATTAGTATTGGCTTTACCCCATATGCCTTTTGTATAATTTCTTTGGTAAGTACTTCTTGAGGAACTCCTATCTTTTCTATTTTACCTTCATTTAAAAGGAGAAGGCGATGAGAAGCTATACTGGCCAGGTTTAAGTCATGAAATACTGAAATGATAGTTAACCCCTCTTCTTTAAGAGCCTTTCTTAAGAGATTTAACATCTCATATTTATAGTTTAAATCTAAGTGGGAAGTAAATTCATCTAAAAGTAGAAGCTGTGGAGTTTGAGCCAGGGCTTTAGCCATAAAAACTCTTTGTCTTTCGCCCCCACTTATTTCCTGAATATTGTTTTCAGAAAGGGATAAAGAATGAGTTTTTTTTATTGCTTCTCGAGATATTTGATAATCTTCAAGAGTTTCTCCCTTTAATCGAGAAATATAAGGCAGCCTTCCCATAAATACTACTTCTTTTGCTTTGAAATTAAAAGTGACCCAGGTATCTTGAGGTACTACTGAGATAAATTTGGCAATTTGTTCAATAGGAAGTTTATTAAGATTTTGATTAAGGAGAGATATTTCTCCTTTTTTTGGTTTTAATATTCCTGAAATAATATTTAAAAGAGTAGTTTTACCGGAGCCGTTAGGCCCGATAATTCCTAACAGCTCTCCTTTTGGTAAATGAAAGTTTATATCTGACAATATTTCCTGATTATCATTATAAGAGAAGTGAACTCCTTTTAAAGTTAGAATATTGTTGTTATTGTTATCGGCCATATTATTTATTTTTCCTCCTTAAAAGATAAATAAATAAAGGAGCACCTACTATAGCAGTTATTGCTCCGATAGGTATTTCAGTCGGCGCGATTACAGTTCGGGCTAAAACATCACATAGAATAAGAAAAATTCCTCCCAGAAAGGCAGACGCGGGAAGCATAATTCGATGGTCCGGTCCTACTAAAAGCCGGGCAATGTGTGGAATTACAAGTCCTACAAATCCAATGAGACCGGTAAAGGAGACCACGGAAGCAATAATTATAGAGCCAATTAAAAATATGCGGATTCTTAATTTACCCGTATTAATTCCCAAATGAAGGGCTTCTTCTTCTCCTAAAGATAAGGCATTTAAATCTAAGGAAGAAAAGAACAACAGCAGGCAGCCAATTATTACAGGCAGAGTAATTATGCTTATTTTTTTCCAGTTAGCAGCAGATAAGTCTCCCATAAGCCAGAACACCATAGATTGTAATTCTTTTCTGGAGATGGCTAAAAGAATAGTTATTAGTGCAGAAAAGAGAAAAGTGATAGCTACTCCGGCAAGAAGCAGTCCGGTGGAATTGGCAGAATAGCTGATTTTGGAAGATTGATATACCAGATAAAGAGAAAGCATTGCTCCGATAAAAGCAAATAAGGGAAGATA
>DASRMF010000050.1:0-7896 GCA_035648055.1 Atribacterota bacterium | reverse complement strand
CCTTGACTATGGCAGTAAATCCGTCTGGAGGAGGTACAACTAGTCCAGCAGTAGGAGCTCATCCTGGTTATGCGGCAAACCAAGTAGTAAATATTACCGCTACTCCAGCTACAGGCTATCATTTTGTCAACTGGACTGGAGATGTTGCTAATCTTAATAATACCTCTACCACAGTGATTATGAATGCTAATAAGACGGTTACCGCTAACTTTGAATTTACAGACGTAAATGAGGGTCCAGAGGAAGTAGACCTTGGAACGTCAGGTGATGGTTTCGTAATTCTATCCGAAGCAGGGATTACGGACATTCCTCTATCTGTTATCACTGGAAATATTGGAACTTGGGAAATGGCTGGTTCTGCTATTGGTGTAACGTGCGCCGAAGTGAGCGGGACAATATATGACCGCGATGCTGCATATACTGGTGGAGGAGGTGGTAGTACTGTATGTAGGTTGACTGATGATCCTCTCCTGAACGCGGCTGTACTCGACATGAGAGCCGCGTACACTGCCGCCGCAAACGCAACACCAGGAGTTGGTCCTTTCTTGAATCTCGGAGGCGGAACTGTCGCCGGTCAAACCCTCGTCCCTGGCGTCTACACCTGGGGTTCCGATGTGACAATAACATCGGATCTCATCCTTTCAGGCGGTGCGAATGATGTCTGGATATTCCAGATAACGGGAACTCTCGATATTAGCTCCAATATGAAGGTTCTCCTGTCCGGCGGTGCCCAGGCCAAGAACATCTTCTGGCAGGTTGCCGATGTTGTGACCCTTGGTACGGGTTCGCACTTTGAGGGAATTATATTGGCTAAAACAAAAATTGCGATGCAAACCGACGCATCGATTAACGGCAGACTGTGGGCACAGACCGAGGTCACTCTTGATCAAAACACGGTTACACAGCCACAGCCGTAAGGCATGAGGTATTTGGTATGAAAACAAGCAAAGAGGGAAGGGCAGGCTGTTTTTTATCATTCAGTCTGTCTCCTTTTTGCCTCTGTAGAAGTTAAAGGTGATAGGTAAGTTTTTCCAAAAAATTTACAATCGATATTATACAATCGATATTATAGGATTATTACGGTGCCGAGGTTTAGCCTCGGCTTTTTAAATTCATGGCGACCTTATCTTTGGAAGCTAAAGAAGGTGAATAAGTTGTGAATGAAAAATATAAAAAGTTAATTGGGGAAGCAGAAAAGGCAAGAAAAAAAGCATATACCCCTTATTCTAAATTTAAGGTTGGTGCAGCAATACTTACCTCTGAGGGCAGAATTTTTTCTGGTTGTAATATTGAAAATGCGTCTTTTGGTTTGACTATATGCGCAGAAAGAGTAGCAGTATTTAAAGCCATCTCGGAGGGTTTTAAAAAATTTGAGGCAATTGCAATTATAGCTGATACACTAAGACCTTGTTATCCCTGTGGTGCTTGTCGACAAGTAATATTAGAATTTGGTGAGGATATTATCTTGGTTATGGCAAATTTAAAGGGAGATATTAAGATTAATAAAATAAAGGAATTGCTTCCTGAGGCGTTTGGCAAAAGCGATCTTTTATAGCGGAGATTATCTTATAGTATGTTGTATAAAACAGAAGGTATAGTCTTAAAAAGCATGGAATATCAAGAAGCTGACAAAATTGTTACTATATACACCAAAAATTATGGTAAGATTACCGCCATTGCCAAAGGAGTCCGAAAGACAAAAAGTAAATTCGGAAGCAGTTTGGAAATATTAACTCACTCTGTCTTTTTGTTTTATAAAGGTAGAAATATTGATATTGTCAGTCAGGCTGAAATATTAGAATCTTTTTTCTCAGTGAGCAAAGAAGTTATTAAATTTGCTTTTGCTGCCAATTGTGTGGAGGTAGTTAATAAATTAACCGAAGAGCGGGAAATAAATATTGGTTTATTTAATTTATTAAAAGAAGTTTTGCATTACTTAAGGAAAACTGATGACCCAAAACTGCTGACCTTATCTTTCAAATGGCAAACTATGTCAATTTTAGGATATAGACCCTCTCTTGATCATTGTTGTAGATGCAATAAAAGTATAGAGGACCAAAAAGAGATGCGTTTTAATATAAAAGAAGGCGGGCTGGTTTGCAATCATTGTATAGCTGAAGATAAAGAAGGGTCTATTAATGTCTCTCTTTATTTTGTGAAACTATTGAGAAAAATACTAATTACCCATTTATCCACTATTTCAAACGCTACCATTCCTGATAATAAGATGAAAGAGTTAGGGAAGATAACTAATTTATACATAGGTTATCATTCGGAGAAAAGTTTTAAAACGGATGAATTTTTGAAGTCTCTCTAGCTGGCTAAATTAGTATCGAGTATCGAGTATATAGTATTTAGTAAAGAAAATACAAGTTAGAAAAAAGAAAGACAGGTGGGCTTTTTCTATTGAAAACGGGTAATGGAAATCAATATTTCTCAATTTGTAGGGGCACAATGAATTGTGCCCCTACATCGGATTCCTGGCTTCTGGTTCCTTTTTTTCACGCAGTACGCAATACGCGATACGAGATACGAGATAAGTCGTTGACAATTAAAGCCGATTTTGATATATTAACTAAGAAAATACAGTCCCTCTCTCTAACAGACAATAGGTTTTCAAAAATTTCCATGAGAGGGAATTTTACTTCTAATTAAGGGAAAGAGATGCTAATATGGATTTTCAAGAGATAATTTTTAATTTAGAGAAATTTTGGGGAGAGCACGGTTGTATCATTCAGCAATCTTATGATACAGAAAAGGGGGCAGGAACAATGAATCCAACCACTTTTTTAAGAGTATTAGGCCCCGAACCATGGAAAGTAGCTTATGTTGAACCATGTCGAAGACCTGCCGATGGACGTTACGGAGAAAATCCTAATAGAGTGCAGCAGCATTATCAACTTCAGGTTATATTAAAACCTTCTCCTGAAGACGTGCAGGAGATTTATTTTAAAAGTTTAGAAAGTTTAGGAATATCAAGAAAAGAGCATGATATAAGATTTATTGAAGGTGATTGGGAAGCTCCTACCCTTGGTGCCTGGGGATTAGGCTGGGAAGTTTGGTTAGATGGGTTAGAAATAACTCAATTTACTTATTTTCAGCAAGCTGGCGGGCTTGACTTAGATATTATTCCGGTAGAAATAACCTATGGGTTAGAGAGATTAGGTATGGTTATTCAGGATGTGGATAATATCTTTGACCTAAAATGGGACAAGAATATTACCTACAGAGACGTACGCCATCAAGCAGAAGTAGAACAATCTAAGTATAACTTTGAAGAAGCAGACATACATATGTTATTTAACCTCTTTAATATATACGAAAAAGAAGCAGGGAGATTAATAAAAATAGAGCTGCCTTTACCGGCATATGACTATATATTAAAATGCTCCCACACTTTTAATTTGTTAGATGCCCGGGGAGCAATTAGCGTTTCAGAAAGAACAGGATATATTTCCCGCGTAAGAAATATTGCCCGATTATGTGCGGAAGAATACGTAAGGAAGAGGGAAAAATTGGGATTCCCTTTAATTAAATAATAAAAGGTCAGACAGAGGATAAAATTTAATGGAGAATGTAGTTTTAGAAATTGGAACCGAAGAAATACCAGCGCAATATATGGAGAATGCCTTAAAAAATTTAAATCAGTTAGCACAAAAATATTTAGAAGAAGCTAGAATAAATTATAAAGAAATAAAAATTTACGGCACTCCTCGAAGATTAATATTATTCATCTTCCACATTAAGGAAAAACAGAAAGATATTTTCCAAAAGATTAAAGGGCCTGCTTATTCAATTGCCTACAATAAAGATGCAAAACCACAAAAACCTGCCTTAAAGTTTGCTCAAAGTCAAAAGGTAAAGGTTGAGGATTTAATCGTCGAAGATACCGAAAAAGGGAAATATATTTTTGCCCCCAAATCCATAACAGGTCAGCCGACTATTGACATATTACCCCAGGTGTTTCCTAAAATAATAAAGGGCATGCAATTTCCTAAATCAATGCGCTGGGGAGAAAAATCATTGCGATTTATTCGTCCTATAAGATGGATACTTGCTTTGCATGGAAAAGAGATAATCAAGTTTAATTTAAATGGTTTAAATTCTGGAAATATTACTTATGGTCATAGACTTTTGGCACCCCAAAAAATCGAAATATCTTCTACTCAGGAATATTTTAAGAAACTAAAAAAAAGCTATGTAGTAGTCGATCCCAAAATTAGAGAAAATGTAATTAAAACAGATATAAAGCAGATAATTAAGGAAATTGGCGGGGAAAAGATAATAAATGAAAAACAATTAAAGGAAATAATTTATTTAGTTGAATATCCCAGTGCAATTTTAGGAAGATACGATAAAAAATATTTAGAATTACCCAAAGATGTCTTAACTGTAGTTATGGAAAAACATCAGAAATATTTTCCTGTATTTAAAAATAAAGAAGAACTGCTTCCCCTATTTATTGTAATTATCAATAATTCCAAGAAGTATGCCTCTAAGATTAGAGAGGGTAATGAAAATGTTCTAAGAGCCAGGTTAGAAGATGCAAAATTTTTCTATCAGGAAGACCTGAAGATTCCCTTAGAAAAAAGAGTGGATAAATTAAAAAAGGTTATTTTTCAGGAAAATCTGGGAAGCCTTTTCGATAAAACAAAGAGATTAGAATTGCTAAGTAGCTACATTTCAGATAAGTTGCAAGTTGAACAGAAAGTGAAGAAAGATCTTTTAAGGTCTGCTAATTTGTGCAAAGCAGATTTGGTTTCTGAAATGGTGAAAGAATTTCCGGAGTTGCAGGGAATAATGGGGAAAGAATATGCGATTATATCCGGTGAAGGAAAAGAAGTAGCGGAAGCTATCTTTGAACATTATCTTCCCCGTTTTTCGGGGGGCAGGTTACCTCTAACTAAAAGTGGTATGATTTTAGGAATTGCTGATAAGGTGGATAGCATTATTGGCTGTTTTGTAATGGGTTTAATGCCAACAGGATCACAGGACCCTTATGGATTAAGAAGACAATCTCGCGGGATAATTGCCATAATTTTAAAAAATAATCTGCAAATTTCGTTAAAGGATATTATTCGGAAATCTTTATCTTTATATAAAGAAAGTGTTTCAGTGGAATTAAAAATGGATGAAAATGAGATTATATCTCAGATATTACATTTTTTAAAACAAAGAGTAAAAAATATTTTCTTAGAAGAGGGGAATCGCTATGATGTAATTGATGCTGTTTTAGCTGTAGAAAGCGACGGGGATGTAGTTGATATTAAACATAGAATAGAAGCCATAGAGGAATTATATAACAACACCATTTTTAGAAAAATACTCAATTCATCAAGCAGGGTATTAAATTTATCAAAAAATAGTGAAGAAACCAAAATTGAGCAGTCATTATTAAAGGAAAAGGCCGAGTTAAATTTACACCACGACTATGAAGATATTTATCCACGAATAAAGAAATTTATTTGTAACAAAGAGTACAAAAAAGTATTTAAGTTATTAGGAGATTTATGCCAACCTGTCGATGAATTTTTTGATCAGGTACTGGTAATGGACAAAGATAAGGACATCAGAAAGAATAGGATTGCACTTATCAAAAAAATAGGAATATTATTCAATCAGGTAGCTGATTTATCCAAAATTGTTTCTATAAAAGAGGGGAGAAAGTAATTATGGATATTGTCAAATTTAAACCTACTGTTTATATAATTTCTGATTCTACCGGCGAAACTGCTCAAAACGTAGTTCATGCTGCACTTAGCCAGTTTGATTCTGATAATATTAAGTTGAAATTGTTTGCCCACATTGAATCTAAAAAAGATATTGCAGGGATAATAAGTAAAATAAATAAAGAAAAAGGCTTTATAGTCTATACTATTGTAAAACCAGAATTAAGATCATTTGTGAAAGAGGAGTCCAAAAAGCAATCTGTCATTTCCTTCGATATGCTTGGTCCAATTATAGAAAACATTGAAAGAGTAAGCGGAATTACACCCAAATTAGAAGTGGGAATTATTAGAAAATTAGATAAAGAATATTTTAAAAGAATGGAAGCCATGGAATTTGCAGTGAAGTATGATGCCTGTCAGGGAGAATTAGAGTTATCCAAAGCGGATCTGGTAATATTGGGAGTTTCTCGAACTTCAAAAACACCACTTAGTATGTATCTCGCTCACAAAGGTATAAAGGTAGCCAATATAGTGTTGGATTTTGAATTCGAACCGCCAGCCGGAATATTTAATATATCTCGAGAGAAAGTAGTCGGTTTAACCATGGATTCCGATAAATTAATTGAGATAAGGAGTGAGCGATTAAAAGCTTTAGGACTACCGGAAGGGAGCGTATACAATGAGAAAGGAAGGGTAATGAAAGAGTTAAGATTTGCAGATAGTGTTTATAAAAAAATCGGTTGTTCGGTAATTAATGTAACTAATGTGGCCATAGAAGATATTGCTACAAATATACTAAAAATAACAAAAAAGGAGAAAGAATAAGTATGAAAAAATATGTCTATTTCTTTAATGAAGGAAAAGGAGATATGAAATCCATTTTGGGAGGAAAGGGTGCAGGGTTAGCGGAAATGACCCGAATTGGTCTTCCTGTTCCTCAGGGATTTACTATCACTACAGAAGTATGTGTTGAATATTATAAAAATGAAAAAAAATATCCTCAAGGATTAGAGGAGAAGATAGAGGAAAATTTAAAGAAGTTAGAGCAGGTATCTAAAAAAGGATTTGGAGATTCTAAAAATCCTTTGTTAGTCTCAGTTCGTTCCGGTGCACCAATTTCCATGCCAGGCATGATGGATACAGTTCTAAATTTAGGATTAAATGATCTTACTATTCGGGGAGTTATCGAAAAAACAAAAAACGAGCGTTTTGCTTACGATAGTTATCGACGATTTTTGCAGATGTTTGGAAATGTGGTTTTGGGCATTGAACATGATAAATTTGAACATATTTTAGAAGCGGTAAAAAAAGAACTTAAAGTAAAATTAGATACGGAAATTGTTTGTGACGGCTTGAAAATATTAGTGGAGAGATACAAAAAACTGATTAAAAAAGAGATCGGAGAAGATTTTCCGCAAGAACCAAAAGCCCAATTGAGGATGGCTATAGATGCCGTGTTTAATTCCTGGAATACTAAAAGAGCGGTAACTTACCGCAGGATTAACAAAATTCCCGATGATTTGGGGACAGCTGTAAATGTTCAAGAAATGGTTTTTGGTAATATGGGAGAAGATTCAGGAACAGGAGTGGGGTTCACCAGAAATCCTTCTACCGGAGAAAAAGAAAATTACGGAGAATATCTTCTGAATGCCCAGGGGGAAGATGTGGTTGCAGGTATCAGGACTCCTTTGCCTTTATCTAATCTTAAAAACGATTTACCGGTAGTATATGAAGAGCTTATTAAAATAGTTAAACTTTTAGAAAAACATTATAGAGATGTTCAAGATTATGAATTTACCATAGAAAAAGGCAAACTTTATTTATTACAGACCCGAACAGGGAAAAGAACTGCTCAAGCTGCTCTTAAGATTGCCGTAGATATGGTAGAAGAGGGAATAATAAATAAAGAGGAAGCTGTTTTAAGGGTAGAGCCCAATCAATTAAATCAACTATTACATAGAAGATTAGATCCTAACGCCAAAAAAGAAGTAATTGCCAAAGGATTACCGGCTTCTCCGGGGGCTGCCTATGGCAAAGTGGTCTTTACTGCGGATGAAGCAGAAGTATTGGGAAAAGAAGGGGAAAAGGTAATATTGGTAAGAGCGGAAACAACGCCTGATGACATCCATGGGATGGTTGAAGCACAGGGTGTCCTTACTAGCAGAGGCGGTATGACCAGTCATGCTGCGGTAGTAGCAAGAGGTATGGGGAAAGCTTGTGTAGCCGG
>DASRMF010000049.1:0-9940 GCA_035648055.1 Atribacterota bacterium | reverse complement strand
TATCAGTTTTTATAGAGAAAAATGGTAAGGCTCTAAAACGTAGAAAATATAAGGGTTTTTGCGTTTTTTGTTATATGGGATATTGGCAATACTTGTAAAATATGGAGAAAGTAAGGCAAAAAGGGCGAAAAGTTGCATTTTAGCAGTCTGGAAGCCTTGCAAAATAAGGCTTTTAGCAAAATATCGTCGTGGCTGCGTTTCTTGAGGTGGGTTAAGGTGATTCATCATATTTTTTAAAATAGGCGCTTAAAAGGGCTTAAAATAGCTTATTTTAAATGTAGGCGGAAAGCCTTATTTTATAAGGGATTGAGCGAGATTTTTAGAGTAAGGACTTGAAGGGAGGGTAAAGATATTTTAAGAATTTGTGCAAACTATATAAAATAATATTAGAAAAAAGTTGAATATTCATACTATTGTACAAAGGAAATACTATATACGATGGCGTATATTTTATAATAGTAAATAAATTAAAAAGATATATAGTTTCTAATTGAGGTATAAAAAACGATGAAAATAGTTGTAGCCCCAGATTCTTTCAAAGGCAGCTTGACTGCCGCAGAGGTATCGGATGCAATAGAGCAAGGAATAAGAGAAATCTTTCCGGAAGCTGAAATTGTAAAAATCCCTATGGCAGATGGCGGAGATGGGACAGTTCAGTGTCTGGTTAATGCCACTGGTGGAGAAATTTTAAAAGAGAAGGTTACAGGTCCCCTGGGAGATAAAGTTTTAGCTTCTTACGGAATTTTAGGAGATAAGAAGACGGCAGTTATTGAGATGGCTGAAGCGTCAGGTTTAACTTTAGTTCCGGAGAATAAGAGAAATCCATTGATAACCACTACCTACGGAACCGGTCAGTTAATTAAAGCAGCATTAGACCGGGGATGTAGAAAGATGATTATCGGGATCGGAGGAAGTGCCACCAATGACGGAGGGGCAGGCATGGTTCAGGCTTTAGGAGTAAAATTATTAGACAAAGACGAAGAGGAGTTAGGTTTTGGAGGAGGAGAATTAAAAAAAGTTTTCCGAATTGATACAAAATATTTAGATAACCGCTTATCAGAGACCAAAGTAATAGTTGCTTCGGATGTGAGTAATCCACTTTGCGGCCCAAAAGGAGCTTCCTGGATATACGGACCTCAGAAAGGAGCCACTCCGGAAATAGTTGAAGAACTCGATGAATCTTTGGCTCACTTTGCGGAAATAATAAAAAGAGATTTAAATAAAGATGTAAAAGATGTACCGGGAGCAGGAGCGGCCGGAGGTTTAGGAGCCAGTTTAATGGCATTTTTGGATGCGGAGCTTAGACCAGGTATCGATATTGTAATTGAGATAGTAAAACTCGAACGAGCTATTAAAGGTGCTGATTTAGTAATTACCGGTGAGGGAAAGATAGATAGCCAGACCATCTACGGAAAAGCTCCAATTGGAGTAGCCAGGATTGCTAAAAAATATAATGTTCCAGTGGTAGCTATTGCTGCGATTATTGGTGATGATGCCGATATCGTGCATCAATACGGAATTAATACTTTGATTAAAATTAGTGAACCACCAATGAGCTTGGACGAACCTAAATCAAAGAAAACTGGGCTGATTAAAAGGAGTGTAAAGCAATTTTTAGAGAGAAAGGAAGAAGCTTTCCATAAACTTTAAAAAATATCGTGGTTATTGAGGGAGGAAAAGAGTATATTAAAGTTGAATAGATAGTATTACTTGAAGGAAATTGAAGAACAAACTGAATAACTGAATCTTCAAATATAGAAGGGAGGTGAGGACCTAAAAGAGTATATTACCAAAGAACTATGTAAATAAAAATCATATACATGGTTCTTGAGAAATATTAAATAATCAAGGAGGATGTAAAAATGTTTTCTCGTAAAAAAGTATTTGTATTGTTAATTTCAGTCATTGCAGTAGCAGTATTGCTAATGGTTGGCGCTACTTCTGCACTGGCAGTTGATACGATTAAATGGAAGTCTTCGAGTTTTGGTCCTGCTTCAAATTATTCACAGATTCACCATGATAAAGCTTGTGCAGACATTACCAAAGCAAGTGGCGGGCGATTGGAAGTCCAGGCATTTGTCGGTGGTTCAGTTGTTCCGGAAACAAAAGAACTTGATGCTGTTATTGATGGGGTTTTAGACCTGTGCTATACCTGTCCCATGTATAACCTGGATAAATGGTCCGCAGCCGGTTTGATCAGCTCCAGGCCAGGTGGACTGCCCGGACAAATTTTAACACAATGGTTTGATTATGGCGGAGGATATCAATTGATGAACAAGATGATGGAGGGTTATAATGTCATTACTATGGCTGGATTTTTATCTCCTGAGCCGGGTGAAGTGTTCCTCCATTCCAAAAAAAAGATAGAAACTGTGGATGACCTTAAGGGTCTAAAAGTGCGGACTTCCGGTGACGGAGGCGAAATCTTAGCCAGGATGGGTGCTTCTCCCATATTTTTACCCGGTGGTGAATTATACGAGGCAATGCAGAGAGGCACCATCGATGCCTTTGAATATGCAGGCTTATCAACCAATTGGAGTATGCATTTTGAAGAAATTGCAGATTATGTTATTATATCACCTGTCCGGGCGCCGAGTGATCCCCATGTCTGGTTTGTGAATAAAAAGTCCTGGGAAGCTCTTCCTGATGATCTGAAAGTATTGGTGCAGAACGTGTTATCAAGATGGGCACAGGAACAGCAAAATTTTGAAAGCCATAATGATATGGATGCCATACAAAATTTCAAGGATGCCGGAAATGATGTATACGATCTCCCCAAAGAAGTAGCAGATGCCCTCTCAAAAGAAGCTGTAGCATTTTATACAGAAAAAGCCGCTAAAGAGAGCCCGATATTTGGTGAGATTTTGAACTCCATGAATGCCTATGGAAAAAAGGCTGGATTATAGTAATCATTAGCTGGTAAATTATTCGTTTGAACAATAAAGAATAACAAGGGGTTAAGAAGTATGATAATTTTGAGAAAAATAGTTATAGGAATTGATACATTAAGTAAGTTTGCTGGTTTATCGGCAAGATGGCTTGCTTGGCTCCTTGTCCTGGTAGGCGCATACGAAACGATCATGAGACATTTCTTTAATGCGCCTACCATTTGGGCATACGAAACCATGACTATGGCTGGTGGAGCACTGTATATTCTGGGATGGTCCTACTGTCATTTGCATAGCTCTCATGTGAGGGTAGATCTTTTATTTCGTCTCCTTTCCGAAAGGAACAAAGCGTTAATGGATATCATCAGCTCTTTAATATTCTTTTTTCCATTAATGATAGTACTGGTACAGGTTTCTACCAAATGGGCAGTGAGAGCATGGAGGATTAATGAGATCATGATTTCTACCTATTGGTACCCTCCGGCCGCTCCATTTAGAACGATATTTGCTATAGGAGCAGTTTTATTGCTTCTTCAAGGTATAGCTAAGTTTATCCGTGACCTATATTTTGTAATAAGAGGTGAATCATTTGATTGAACTAAGTGAACAAGTCATTACTTTTTTGATGTTAGGGGGAGTACTTACCCTGGTCATGACGGGTTTCCCTATTGCTTTTGTAATAGCCAGCGTAGCACTCATTATGGGCTTTATTTTATTTGGTGGAGATATAACGTACCATATTTTATACAGTCGAATGTATAGCATGGTACTAAGTTATCCGTTCCTGGCTGTTCCTCTTTTTACCTTTATGGGCGTTATCCTACAGATGTCTGGAATCATTGAAGAACTATATACGGTACTATATGAAAGTATGAGTGGATTCAGGGGTGGGTTAGCTATTGTTACGATAGTATTTGGTACTATCCTTGCGGCATGTTTAGGGGTAATCACTGCTTCTGTTACCATGTTGACATTGATTGCCCTGGCACCCATGGTGACAAGAGGTTATGACAAATCACTTGCAGCAGGTTCAGTTGTTGCCGCTGGTACGTTGGGAATACTTATTCCTCCCAGTATTATGTTGGTTGTCTATGCGCCACAAGCCGGTCTTTCTATCGGACAGATGTTTATGGCCGCCTTTATTCCCGGACTGATTCTCTCAGGTTCCTATATTGCCTACGTAGGAATTCGGTGTTACCTGAATCCAAAATTAGGTCCACCGGTTTCAGAAGAGAAAAGACTGAAACTGCCTTTTTCAGCAAAAATGATAAGATTATTAAAAGCATTACTTCCTCCGGTATTAATCATTTTAGCGGTTTTAGGCACCATATTCCTGGGGATTGCTCCTCCGACTGAAGCGGCAGCTATGGGAAGTTTGGCTGCTGTTCTCTTAGCGGTAGCCTACCGGAAAATGACTTGGGATATTGCCAAACGGGCAGCATTAGAAACACTCAGAGTGAGTTCATTTGTACTTTTGATTGCAGGAATTTGTTACGCTTATGTCGGAGTGTTTATGAGTGCGGGTTGCGGCGAGGTAGTAAAAGATGCAATTCTGAATGTTCCCGGTGGAAAATGGGCTTCTTTCGGGTTGATAATGTTAATTGTCTTTCTTTTAGGGATGTTTATCGAATGGATAGGCATTATCTTTATCATTGTTCCAATATTATCTCCCGTTATAGTCGCTTTAGGATTTGATCCATTATGGGCTGGTATGATGGTTTGCATCAATTTACAGATGGCATTTCAGACACCTCCCATGGCAATGTCAGTTTTTGTTTGCCAGGGGGTTGCTCCGCCAGAACTTGGAGTTACATTACCGGATATTATAAAGGGAGTCATACCATTTATTGCCATTATAGCCTCTTGTCTAGTTCTTTTTAGTATATTCCCACAGATTATTACATGGCTGCCAAGTGTTATGAAATAGTTAATTTATATTAGAAGGAGAAAATTAAAATAGGTTATATAAAAACAAAAATAATGAGGATCAGTGAATAACAAATTAATCAAAGAAGATAGATTAACAGTCTACAATGTTAGTTTTAAGGTTATACGATAAATTAGATTATTTGGAGGAGGGGAAAATCTTCTCCAAATAATCTATAAGTTGTTTTGATAATCTTTGCCATACTTTCTAAAACCCTGTTGTAGAGTGTTATTTTTTATAGATAAACCCCATTAATAGCAATACAAATAAAATAAATTAATTTTAAGTCACGACTTTAATATTTGAAAACCTTTTTTAGTTACTTATCCCGCTAAAACCATTGTAAGATAATCATTTAATATGTATTTTATTTATTTAGTGGTTTATTATGAAATTTATATATTAAGAAAAGAGATTTATTTTCTCAGGATATAATTATCAATATTTGAAAATTTCTTTAGATTATATAAGAATGAAGGACGAGTACATATTTAAAAATAATGTTGGCTTGGGAATTGATAATTTATAAAAATAAACCAAGCTAAAAATATTTATTCAGGTGCAATAGATATAATATTTATAAAATAACCGAGATATTATAGATAAGTGTTTGTAAAAAAAATGAGGTGAAAAGCTTATGATAGAGGATATTGAAGTAAGAAAAATAAAACAAAATTTTGATAAAACAAAAATAGACAATTTATCTGAATACGTTCATCAATCTTTTAAAAAATCTGATTTAAAAAACAGAATAAAATCAGGCGATAAAATCGGAATAACTGTAGGTAGTAGGGGTATTACTAATATTAAATTGATTGTAAAAGATATTATTTCTGAATTAAAAAACCTCAATGCTTCCCCTTTTATTTTGCCTGCTATGGGAAGCCATGGAGGTGCAAATAACGAAGGACAAAAGGATGTTTTAGCTTCTTATGGTATAACACAAAAAGAAATGGGTGTTCCCATAATGGCCTCTATGGATGTGATACAAATTGGAATAGTAGAGAATAAAATACCTATATATTTTAGCAAAATTGCGATGGAAGCAGATGGTATCATTGCTTTAAATAGAGTTAAAATGCATACAGATTTTAAAAGCAATATTGTTGAAAGTGGCATGTCTAAAATTTTAGTAATAGGATTAGGTAAGGCAGAAGGAGCAAGGTCTATTCATTCTTTAGGCGTGTATGGCTTAAAAAATGTTATTCCACAAGCTGCGGAATTAATAATTAAAAAGGCTCCTATTATTCAGGGTGTAGGTATTTTAGAGAACAGTTATGACCAAACTATGAAAATATCTTTTGTCCCACCAGAGGATATAATTAAAGTTGATAGTGAATTGTTAAAAATATCTAAGGAAGTAATGCCAATGTTACCAATAGAGGACCTGGATATTGTAGTCACCCAGGAAATGGGTAAAAACATAAGTGGAACCGGATTTGATACAAATGTCATAGGAAGACTGTACATTAACGGACAAAAAGAAATTGTAAAACCAAGAATTAAAAGGTTGATAGTTTTTGACATTACAGAAGAATCTCATGGCAATGCGTTAGGGATCGGTTTAGCAGATATTACAACCAGGCATCTTGTTAATAAGATAAATTATAAAGATATGTATGCTAATACAATAACTAGCACCTTCTTAAACCGCGCTAAAATACCTATAATCGCAGATTCGGAGAAAGAAGCCATTGAAATAGCAGTAAAAACTTGTTGGAAATTAGAACAAAGCGAATTACAACTACTGATAATGAAAAATACTCTAGATCTTGAGTATTTATATGTTTCAAAAGCCGCTTGGGATAAAATCAAAGATGATAAAAAGATTGACGCATGTGGGGAGTGGGAAAAATTAACTTTTACTAAAAATGGAAAAATGAAAATAAGATTATAATTTAAGAAATAAAGAGAATTAATAAATTTATATTTTTAAATACATATAGTATTGTTATAAAATAAAAAATAAAAAGTAGGTGAAAAATTATGCGTAGTGATGTAATAAAAAAGGGTGTAGCCAGAGCTCCACACCGTTCCTTGCTCAAGGCATTAGGGATAACAGACGAGGAAATGAACAAACCCTTTATTGGTGTTGCTCAGGCAGCTAATGAAATTATTCCCGGGCATCTTCATTTAAAAAATATTGCCCAGGCAGCTAAAGATGGTATAAGAATGGCAGGAGGAGTGCCTTTTGAATTTTCTACCATCGGAGTATGTGATGGAATAGCTATGAATCATGAGGGGATGAAGTATTCTCTCCCCAGCAGGGAATTAATTGCTGATTCTATTGAAGTGATGGCTAAAGCCCATGCCTTTGATGCCTTAGTTCTTGTCCCTAATTGTGACAAAATAGTCCCCGGAATGATTATGGGAGCTATCAGAGTCAATATACCTACTATCTTAATAAGTGGCGGACCCATGTTAGCCGGGTTTCATCAGGGAGAAAATATTGCTTTAAGTAATGTCTTTGAAGCAGTAGGAAAATTTCAAACAGGTTCTATAAGTGAAAAACAATTAAAAGAAGTAGAAGATTATGCCTGTCCGGGAGTTGGTTCCTGTGCCGGACTGTATACCGCTAATTCTATGAATATTTGGTCAGAAGCAGTAGGTATAGCCCTCCCCGGTAATGGAACTATCCCCGCTGTTGATGCCCGCAGAATAAGGTTAGCCAAACATGCAGGAATGAAAATCATGGAGCTATTAGAAAAAGATGTTAAATTTTTAGATATTATTAGCAAAAAGGCTATAGAGAATGCGATTGCCGTGGAGATGGCCTTGGGAGGTTCTTCTAATACTATGCTCCATACACTTGCTATTGCTTCTGAAGCAGGTATTCCCTTTGGTATAGATGATTTTAACCGTATAAGAGAACAAGTTCCCCAATTGTGTAGCCTTTCTCCTGCTGGCTCTTATCATATCCAGGATTTAGATAGAGCAGGAGGCATTTCCGCTCTATTTAAAGAATTAACCAAGAAGAAGATAATTAATTTAGGAGAGATTACCGTAACCGGCAAAGACGTTGGTCAGAATATTAAAGATGCTCTCATCTTAAATAATAAGGTAATAAGAAGCATAGAAAATTCCTATAACCCCAAAGGTGGTATTGTATTTTTAAAAGGTAATTTAGCTCCTCAAGGTGCAGTGGTAAAAAGCTCAGCAGTCCATCCTGATATGTTGATACATCAGGGACCGGCGAGGGTCTTTGATTCAGAAGAAGAGAGTACCAAAGCAATATTAGATGGTAAGATTAAAAAGGGAGATGTAGTAGTAATTCGTTACGAAGGACCAAAAGGCGGTCCCGGGATGAGAGAGATGTTGACCCCTACTTCTGCTATCGCTGGTATGGGGTTAGATAAAGAGGTAGCTTTGATTACCGATGGTCGTTTTTCCGGTGCTACTCGGGGAGCTTCTATCGGGCATGTAGCTCCGGAGGCAGCCATGGGAGGTCCAATTGCTATTGTAGAAGAAGGAGATATAATCGAAATCGATATACCAGAGAAGAAACTAAATATTAAATTAGAAGAAGATGAGATTAAAGAAAGATTAAAGAAATTGAAGTTACCTGAATCTAAAATAAAATCAGGTTATCTGAAATATTACACTGATTCTGTAGGGCCCGCTGACAAAGGTGCTGTACGAAGGGGCTAGTCTGATTTTTGAAAATACTTAGACATAATTTAGAACCTTCTTTATCTTTAAAATATGGTTTAGATTATATTTTTTGAAAAACTTAGAATTAACAATAAATTTATCTAATTTTAAATTAAATATACCAGAAAAAGAACGTTACAAAATAATTTTTAAAAGGAGCGTAAAGATATGCAAAAAATAGGTTTTATTGGAATTGGTATTATGGGAAAACCAATGGTCAAAAACTTGATCGATGCAGGTTATCCGGCAGTAACTTATGATGTTAATAAAGAGGCTTTAGAGGAGATTATCTCTTATGGTGCAAAAAGGGCTTTTTCTTGCAAAGAAGTAGCTTCTCAATGTGATATTATTATTACTATGCTACCGAATTCACCAGATGTGAAGAAAGTTGTGCTGGGCAAAGAAGGAGTTATTGAAGGAGTAAAAAGAGGGCAGATTTTAATCGACATGAGTTCTATTGCCCCTCTTGTATCACAAGAGGTAGCAAAGGAGTTAGAAAAAAAAGGTGTGGAAATGCTTGATGCCCCGGTGAGCGGAGGCCAAGAAAAAGCCCAATCGGGTACACTGGCCATTATGGTGGGAGGCAAGGAAGAAGTTTATAACCAGTGTAAACCCATTTTAGAGGTTATGGGTAAGCCTGTTTTAGTTGGCAGTATTGGAGCAGGTCAGACTACTAAATTGGTCAATCAGGTAATAGTGGCCATTAACATTGCTGCTGTAGCAGAGGGCTTACTCTTAGGAAAGAAGGCAGGGGTGGATCCCCAACGAATCTTTGAAGCTATAAAGGGAGGTTTGGCTGGCAGTCAGTGTTTAACTGATAAAGCTCCGAGAATGTTTGAGGGAAATTATGATCCGGGCTTTAGAATAAAACTACACGTTAAAGATCTGAATAATGCCTTAGAAACAAGTCGGGGATTACATACCGCAATGCCTCTTTGCGCTCAGGTGATGGAGATGATGCAGACCCTTATGGCTGACGGACAGTCAGAGATTGATCATGGGGGCTTAGCTTTGTTTTACGAAAAATTAAATAGTATTTCCCTAAAAAAAGATTAAATTTTTCTTATGTTTATGTCTATTTTTATTTGTTATAGCGTTGTTCTAATAAGAAATTACCTCTTCGGTTTTGAAGAGGTAATTTTATTTTTGGACAAAATTAAAAAATAAAAAAGAGTTGTTACCTATCACAAAGAGACAGTAAAGTCCCAAGTAGAATAAGACAGAAAATTTATCTTTGAAGGGAGGATTTTAAATTTCCTATAGATTTACAGGATCAAACAGTATATTATAGTTTAAACTATTATGAACAGAAAAGAGATAGAAAAGAGGATATTTTCGAGGTATTAAGAATTTTATGGCAGGGGCGTTTAGCCAGTTTTGCTATTGAAGCAAAAGATTTAGATGTGAAACAATCAGAAGAAGTAATTCAAAAGCAAGTAAAAGCTTTTAAGGAACACAAAGAAAAGATGTGGCA
>DASRMF010000048.1:0-6128 GCA_035648055.1 Atribacterota bacterium | reverse complement strand
AGGAACTCCGGAAGAACCTTCCGTAATCTTTAAAATCAATGCTTCACAGTGGATGTTAGAAGAAAAAATTACCCCTGAAACTTTATTTGTTAAAATAGAAAATTTAGAGAATATATTATTTGGTAAAACATCATCTGATGTTCTGGCTATGAGAGCAGAGAGCATTTTTGGAGTTTGTTTTAAAGAAGGCAGACCACAAGTGGAAGAAGTGGTAGTGCCTGCAGGTACCCTGGTACCTGTTCGTTTTTTAAGTACCTTAAATTCTAAAAATAATAAAACAGGCGAAACATTTGATTTTCAAATAGCTGAAAATGTATTTATAGATAATAAATTAATTATTCCCGCTAATTCTGAAGGAGTAGGTGAAATAACGAAAGCAAAGAAAGCTACCATTTTATCTCGGCCAGGAAAGTTAGAGATAGAATTTAAATCAGTTTTAGCTTTAGATGGGACTTCTCTTGGTTTAATATTGGGAGAAAAAGCAGAAGAAGAGAACAAGAGGTTGTATGTGGCGGTAGGTGCAGGAATTTTAGGACTAATTGTTTTAAGCAGCCCTATAGGATTAGTTTTTGGGGCTTTGGTGCCAGGCAAAAATGTAAAAATAGAAGAGGGAACCGAAATGTTCCTGCAGGTTAAAGAAGATACTACGGTAATAGCGTTGGTACATTAAATTAGTATCGCGTATCCATTTAGTTAGCTAATTAGTTGGTTACTTGGTTAGCTAGTTAAGGAAAAATAAAGATAAAAATCAGTAGTCAGTATTCAGGTGGAGGGGCATGATTCATCAAGCCCGTTTGTTTTTTCTGTCATTCCCTCGAAAGAGGGAATCCATCTTAATTATTGCGAACGAATGAAGTGAGTATAGCAATCTCGTCCAAAAACTATAAACCATTAAATAAAAACCGGTTTTATGTCTTGTATCTTTTTAAACTGATAACCGAAAACCTGAATTTAATGCTAACGACTATTTTAATATTCCACTATTGTAAAAGTAGAATTAGCCGGATAGATTTGAACATCCTGAACAAACCCATTAGAAAAAACCCAATCTTTTACATAAAAATATGCTTCCTGCAAACCGACTTTAGTATCCAGATTAGTATCTGCCGGGTAACTACCAGAATAACCACAACCCTCACAAAGAGCCATAGTAAATACTCCAAAAGGTTCACCTTCTTCTGGTTGGTATTCCGAACATTCCTGATAGTAATGGCAAGAAGTCAAAACTTTATATTGATTGGTGGTAAGCAGTCCTTTAGATTGAGCTTGGGAAAAGATATTAATGATTTCATCATTAAAAGATTCTAAATTTTCCTTAGAAGTGATTGTTTTGCCCATTGACTTTCCGATAAACCCGCCGGAATAACAGGCATCAAGAAAAACCACTTTAGTCCCTGGAATAGCACTTAAGGCATTTTCTAATTCATTTACGCTGATGGTTGAATCTGTAAAAGAGGTTGTATCAGCAGGGCAAATATAAGAAGTATTTTCCACTAGAACACCATGGCCGCTAAAATAAAAATAAGAAATATCGTTACTGTCTGCGCTCGAAAAAGTAGAGGAAATGCCCTGCAGAATGTTTGATTTTGTTGCCTGCCAATCTTTCAAATAATTGATATTAGAAAAAATTATATTTGACGTACCAAATCTGCATTGTTGTAAAATTTGACGTATTCTATCTACATCATAAGCTGGAGCTAATAAATCACCATCACTTCCATAATTAATATAATCACCAACCCCCACACAAAGAGCGCGGTATACTGCTTCATTTTGAGTAACTGTCCCGATTGTAATTTCTACTGATGTGGTTTTGGTAATTCCGTCATCAGTATAAAATATTGTAATAATAGCAAAACCATCAGATACAGCCGTAACCATTCCGCTGTTACTTACGGTAGCACAATCAGGGTTACTTGAACTGTAATTACAGGCAGTAAGGTTTACATTTGCCAAGCTTGAGTCAGAATAGTAGGCGGTAATTGAATCGAAGGTTTGTGATTCTCCTGCAATTAAATTCATGGAAGAAGGTAAAGCTTCAATACTGGTAAGTATCATTGGGGTTATGACATCAGTGACAGTTACTATTATAGTATCCGTTTTGCTTATCGTTCCTTCGCTGTAAACTGCCATAATAGTGGTTGACCCAGCTGATACTCCAGTGATTAATCCACTTGAATTTACACTGGCATAAGAAGGATTAAAACTATAATAAGTGCAATAGCTAAGGGGGATGTTTGCGGTACTTGAATCTGAATAATAAGCAGTAATAGAAATAATAGACTGTGATTCGCCTTCCTCTAAATTCATAGCGTCAGGCTGGGCTGCAATCTCAGTAAGATAAGTTGGTAAAACTGGAGGATTGGGTGGTGTATCAGGAGGATAGGGAAGATAGGGGTATCCCCAGCAACCGGTAAGCAGCAGCCAACCCAATACCAGAGAGATTAACATGATTAAAAAAGTTTTACTTAGTAACCTGCGGCTATGCATAGATTGAAACCTCCATTTATAGATAATATCTTATATATTTATATTCTACAAATTTTTAAAAAATCCTTATCATTTAGGGAAATATTTGTTAGGAATAATAAAATAAAAGGGACAAGCTATCTTTAATTTAAGAAATAAATTTTAAAAATAACCTGTCCTTTTTTACTATACCCTATACTTTTACTTCATAATAATTATAGGTTTTTTATTGAGATTTTGTTAGAGATTAATAAGGATAGAGATAAACATAATTTGCTCCAGCAGTTATGTATTGATTAAAACCATCATAACCCCAAGTCCATCCCCAAGTATCAATTGCTTCGAAGAAATGAGTTCCTATTGGAACGTTAAATAGTGTGTAAGTACCTGTTGTAGCTGACCAGAATTTTTGGTTATAATCCATGTAAATATTATACTGATACAAACCACTAACCATTATATAAACTGTTCCGGTAGTAGGAAGTATAGGCACAGGTGCACATCCCGTAAATCCAATGGCCAATAAAGCAATTACTACTAATAACAAAATACCTTTTATCAAAACATTCTTTTTCATAAATCATATCCTCCTTTCATTTAAGTATTAATTTTTTCATAAATAATTTCCTATTTTTTTATAATGTTTATTGGTATCCTCCTTTCTTAAATTAATTTTAATTATTTAGTTCACTATTAGTTTGCTGTTATATTTTAATACCTACGACACCATATTATAAAAATCCTTCTTTTTTTTAAAAATATTTTAATTTTTTTTAAAAAAATCTTATTTGACTGTAAAATTTAGTTTAAAAGTTGCAAGTTACGAGGTTTTAGGAAAATAGGTAAATTGGCTAATTGGAGAATTGGTGAATTGAAACTTAATATATAATTTTTTCGACTTCTATTTTATTATATGATATATTATTAACAATAACAAAAAATAAATTTGAATCTTGCATCTTCTCTTGAAAGGTATCTTATGAATATGCCAGGAGTTAAGGAGAAATAATTTATGAAATATAAACATGTAATAATTTTTGTTCTAATAATGTTATCAATCAGCCTAACCGGTTGTTTTTTATTTCCCCCAAGAGATAATACTGCCGAATGGACAGTAATGATTTATCTTGATTCCGATAATAACCTGGAAAGTGCGGGCATTGATGATATAAATGAAATGGAGATAGCTGGTTCAACAAGCGAGGTAAATATTGTAGTACAAGCCGATCGAATTCCTTATAGTATATTAGCTGCTAACAATCAAGGTTATGCTGATGATATTTCTAATGGTAATTGGACTAATACCAGGAGATATTATATTACTCAGGATTTTGATCCTGTTCAGATAAATTCTCAATTAAAAAGTGATTTGGGTGAACTTAATATGGGTGACCCTCAAACCTTAATTGATTTTACCAATTGGGCAACTGTTTATTATCCGGCTAAAAAATATTTGCTGGTAATCTGGAATCATGGAGGAGGGTTTCGATCACCTGCCTACACTACCAAAGATATTGCCTGGGATGATACCAGTGGAGGAGATAAAATAACTATGCCCGAGTTAGAATATTCCCTCTCTGCTATTAGCGCTCAAATAGGGGAAAAAATTGATGTCGTGGGAATGGACGCCTGTTTTATGGCTATGACTGAAGTGGCTTATCAAATAAAAGATTATGCCGATATTCTGGTTACCTCAGAAGAATCAGAACCATTTAATGGTTGGCCTTATGATACCATTCTGGGAGAATTAGCGGGTAATCCTCTTATATCATCAGAACAATTTGCGGCCGATATTGTTGACAAATATATTTTTTCTTATCCTTATAATAATGTCACCCAATCAGCCATAGATTTAAGTTATATGGATACTTTGACCTCTCAATTGTCTAATTTAGCTTTGGCTATAATGAGTGATTCCTCTACCACTAAAAGTAAATACGTTCTTGCCTCTACAAGCAGTCAATATTATGGTGATTGGGATTTTATTGATTTGTTTGATTTCTGTAATCAATTATTAACTTATTCAAATGGCCTTGAAGTAAAAAATATTGCCTCAAACATCCAACAGACTTTAAATTATGCAGTAATAAAATCAGAGTACAGTGGTGGAAGTGTAAGTGGCTCCAAAGGCCTTTCCATTTACTTTCCCTATACTGCTTACCATTATTATTATAACTATACCAACTTTGCGCAAGATACTTTCTGGGATGAAATGCTTTCATATTTAGGATATTAATGATAAAATTACAACATGCTTAAACAAAGATATCTGTGGTTTATTTTAATAGTAATCCTGGCTGTAGCCCTTTCTTTTTATTTTATTTATAATAAGGAGAAACGCGTAGACGAGGGCAAGACAGAAGAAGAAATCGAAGAATTTGAGGAAGATGAGATCGAAATAAATGAGGCCCCGGTTAAAATAGAAAAAGGTACAGTAGTAGGAATGAAAGCCGGGGAAAAAGAATGGGAGATAGAAGCCGATAAGATATCTTTAGCGGAAGATAGGAAAAGGACTATCTTTGAAAAGATTAAAAAAGCAATTATCTTTAAAGATAATGAACCTTATCTAAATATTCAGCTTAATAAATGTATTGCTGATATGGGAAGCAAAAGTATGGAATTAGTGGGAGAAGTAGTTATTGAGACCAAGGAAGGGGATATCTTAAAAGGAGATAGATTTTACTGGGATTCGGAAGAGGAGACCTTGGCCAGTCTGGAACCAGTCGAGCTAATGGTGAAAGAAAATAATATTACCGCCGACTGGCTGGTAAGTGATGTTGAACTAAACAAACTCGAATTGCAGGGAAATGTAAAAGTAACTTTCAAAATCGACTAATCTCTCATCTATTCTTTGGATTTTCTTTACTATATATTAAATATATCTTATATTTTGTATTTCTTATCTCTAATTGGTCAATTGGTGAATTGGTGAATCGGGCAATTATTTTATTGGCCAGTTGGTAAATTATTATAAAGGAGTTTCCGCATACCATGAAAAATTGTAAAAAATTCTATTTTAGTAGGTTTCTCTTAACATTTATTATCTTATCTCTAATTATACTTCTATCATTTTGTGCCTCTGCTCAAGAAGAAAAGAAAGAGACTGAAGAATCAGTAGTAAATATAGAGGCAGATAATGTGACTTATGATAAGAGTACTGATAAAATGATCTTTGAAGGGAATGTAATTGTTACCCAGGAAGATATCACGCTAACCGCTCAGGAAGCTGATTTTGATGTGGATAAAAAAATTGGCCAGATAAAAGGTAATATAAAATTGGTGCAAAGTGATATTACTATTACTGGCGAAACTCTTGAGGCTTTTCTTAATGATAAAAGATATATCTTTCAGGAGAAAGTAATATTAATTCAAGAGCGAAAAGATGAAGAAGAGAAAGAAGATAACATTACCTGGAATTGCAGCGAGTTAGAGATTTTTACTGATACCCAGGACTTAACCGCCACCGGAGAAGTAAAGATCTTAAAGAAAGATTACACCATCACTGCTGAGGGAGCAGTTTATAATGATAAAGAACAGAAAATTACTTTAACAGGTAAAGTAAGAATAGAAGAAGAGAGCGGCAGATGGATTACCGGTGACAAAGCCGTCTTTTTCATCGATAGCGAAAGATTAGAAGTAGAAGGGAATGTTCGAAGCGG
>DASRMF010000047.1:0-3442 GCA_035648055.1 Atribacterota bacterium | reverse complement strand
TCATAGCGAACAGCCTCCACATTCATAACTAATGGTGAGTATATTGCTAAAACTATTATAATAATGATATAAATAAAAAAAATTATTTTTTTTTTCATATTCTCATACTTTTTCCCAAAAAGTTAACCAAAGGTGCCAGGCACCTTTGGTTAACTTTTCTATAAAAATAGATTTATTTTAATATGATTTAGCCAGAGATGACATATACGATCAGAGATTAAATTTCTATCCACTTTTTTGCATATTTTTAGTACGTTTGGACTGGTCATGTGTAGAGAATTTGCTATATCTTTTACTCTGTAACCCTCTTTTATTAATAAATATACAAGTAAATGTTTTAACCGTCTATTGGTTTCTATGTTACCAATTTGTTTCTTTGTTTTTCTTAATATATTTTCTATATTTCTGGGTGATTCATTCCGAGTTTGATTAGAGGTTATTGTAGTGGTATTTCGGAGGATCTTTTCAGGGTCATCTTTTTTAATATTTTCTTTTACGAAATTTATAATATTTTCTGGACTGGTTTGACAAAGTTTAAATAATTCGCAAATGTTCAGCCAAGGGGGAATATTTTTGTTTTGATTTTGGGCAGGAAGAAAATATTGAAAACTACTCCAGGGGTATTCTTCAGGAGAATCCACTAATCCGGCCTCTACCGGATTTAGGCTAATATAAGAGGCCACACTATATAGATAAAGAGAATTTAGGACAAGATGGCTTTTATATCGGTCCTGAAAGAGGTGACCCTTTCTAATGTGTCTTATGTTGAACCAATGGGCATAAGAGGAATTTAAAAACTGCATGGCTTGAGAGAGATTTGCTTCTTCTGTTTTTAAAAGCAGGTGAAAGTGAGTATCCATTAGTACATAGGAAAATAGGTGGATTTTGTGAAAGTTAACCATTTTTTGTAAAAGTTGTAGAAATTTATTTCTATCTACATCATCAGTAAATATATCAATTTCTTCCACACCCTTACCGATTATATGGTAAATAGCACCTATATCTTCTATTTCTTTCCTATTTCTTCTTGCCATAATGTGATTATTATATCTTTTATAAATAAATAGTTCAAGAGAATTCACCGCAAAGTTATCTAAAAGTTAACCAAAGGTGCCTGGCACCTTTGGTTAACTTTTCCAAATAAAATTTTGTTGGAGTTCTAGAAGGAAGTAGTGTATAATTTATTTTAGTTGTTTGTCCTAAAGGAAAGTTGGAGAGGATGGTTCAAAAACAGGTGAATATAAAAAGCAAAACCACAACGATGACAAAAAAAAGCAAGAAAAGTGATTTATGGTTTTATATCATAATCTTCATATTATTAGCGACAATGCTTTTATGGTATCTCCGGCAAATAGGGTATTTGCCCTTATGGGTAGATAACCAACCTTCAACTCTTATTGCTGAAATGGACCCAGGCACCAGGGAGAGAAGGGCGGATTTTAAAATTATAAATGCCCATGAACATGTCCAATCCTTCAGTAATATTCCTCTTCTCCTTAAGATGATGGAAGATTGCCAAATGGAAAAAATGATTTTATTAGGGACTGCCAAGTATACAATTTATCTAAATCCTAAATATGGATTTAGTGAATATGATAAGAACAATGAAGAGATTATAAATATTAGCAAGAAATATCCTGATAAATTTATAGCATTATGTACGATTGACCCCCGTGATGAAGATAAACTGGAAAAAATAAAAAAATTTATGGCTGATGGAGCTAAAGGCTTAAAATTGTATAATGGTCATGGCTATTTCTATGATAATTTTTTTCATCTTCCTCTTGATGATTCCGGTATGATGGAAGTATACCAATATTGTGAAGAGCAGGAGATACCCATCCTTTATCATATAAATAGTGGTCGTTTTTTAGATCAAATGGAAAGAATTTTACAAGCCTTCCCTGATTTGGTAGTTGTCGCCCCTCACTTTATATTAACTTCCAGTAATCTTACACTCTTAAGCAGACTCCTTGATACTTATCCCAATTTATACACGGATATAAGTTTTGGCCACCCCGATTTTCAAGTAGCCGGATTTAATAGAATTTCTTATAATGCTGTGGCTTTCCGGGAATTTATGCAGAAGTATCGTGACCGTATAAACTTCGGAACAGATATAGTTATTACCTCTTACCGGGCGAAAAGCAGGAGCTATATTGATGATGTTACATTGAGTTATTTCGATATGTTAGAAAAAGAGGAATTTACTTTACCCGATTCGATTTATAAGATGATGAGCAAAAAGGCCCGGGAGCAGACTGACCCCAACACTGTATACAAGGGGCTTAATCTCGATGACGAGACTTTGAGAATGATTTACCATGATAATGCAGAAAGGATTTTCGGAAAATGAAATGACAAATAGAATAAAATAAAATATATAAAAACCTTCAGAACCATCAGAACCAGAGGCATTCCATATTCATATTATTATTTGTTGCAAGATACCGATTAAATGATACTGAAAGCAAATCTTAATTTACCTCATAACGAATCAAAAAATATTCGAAGATAGGAACGTATTAAGAGATGAAGAAATTTTTTGTATTATTATTTGGATTAGTTATTTTAATATTAATAGGAGGATGCCAAAGCCTGGTAGGGTTTTTCCCCTTTTTAAATCGTGCACCGATTATAATTTCTGAACCTGCTATCACTGCCACAGAGAGTAATCAATATTCTTATCAGTTAGAAGCAAAGGATCCCGATGGGGATAGCATAACTTATCTTCTTACCCTCAGTCCAGGGGGGATGAACATTGATAGTGAAAATGGTTTAATAACCTGGACACCAACCAATGAGCAAGTAGGAATTAACTTGGTAGAAGTTGAAATTTCTGATGGCAAAAAGAGTATCACTCAGAGTTTTGAAATCGAAGTTATCAATGTAAATAATCTACCCCAAATCTTTTCTTATTTTCCTGGCAGTTTAAATGTTGTAGTAGATGAAGGGGAATCAAAAAAATTTGAAGTCCAAGCTAATGATATGGATTCAGAGACCACTTTTAGTTTCCGATGGTTTTTAAATGGGGAGTTAGTATTATATTCTACCGGTTCAGGAAATGATTCAAAAAGCAGCTGGGCTTATTCAGCCAGTTATGGAGATTACAGCCAGAAAATAGTAAAAATTTTAGTGAGCGACGGAGAATTGGAAGTATCTATACAATGGAATATAACAATAAACGATACTACTCCTCCTGATCAACCCACTTTTAATACCGTAACTTCTCCGACAAACATTTCACCCCAGACCCTTTCAGGTACCAAAGAAACCGATGCTTCTGTCTGGATAAATAATATAGAAGTAATTCCTGTAAATTCCAGCACTACCTGGACTTATGATTTTAACCTTTCTGAAGGTGAGAATAACATCTCTATTACTTCTAAAGATTCAGCAGGGAATGAAAATGGCGCAGTTACTGTAAAAATTATCTTAGATA
>DASRMF010000046.1:0-2227 GCA_035648055.1 Atribacterota bacterium | reverse complement strand
GGAAGTCTTTTATGAAAATTGAGATTGATAAGAAAAGCGGAATTCCTTTATATCTTCAAATAAAACACCAAATTAAAAAGTTGTTAGAAAGCAGCGATTTGAAAGACGGAGAACAACTGCCCACTGAAAGAGATTTATCAGAAAGCCTGCAAGTTAGTAGAAATACAGTAAGTATGGCCTACAAAGAATTAGTATTGGAGAATACAATACTATCTATCCCGGGGAGGGGAACTTTCCCTAATCCTAAAACCTCTAAGTTTACCAAATCCAAAACAAATAATAATCTATCAAAGATAGAAGAGATTATTGATGTTAGTATTAATGAAGCCCTGGAGTTAAATTTTGAGTTAGGCGAGTTCAAAAAATTAGTAAAAAAGAAAATAGAAGAAAAAGAAAAATTATTTAAAAACATTAATATAGCTTTTATTGAATGTAATCAGGAGCAATTGTATTTTTTTACCAAAGGGATAGAATTAGGAACCGGTATTTCCATAATTCCTATATTAATAGATGAGATTTATAAGGAACCGGATATTTTTAGAGAAAGAATTAAATCTATTGATTTAGTAGTTACTACCTTTTTTCATTATGATGAAGTTAAAAAATTTCTCGCCGACCAAAAACAGAGGGTTCTCGCCATCGCCTTAGATCCTCTAATGGAGACCATGGTAAACATTGCTCATTTATCTTCCAAAGATAAAAATATTGGCCTGGTATGCATTACCGATAAGTTTGCCCATAGAATTTTTCAATCTATAAAACAGGCAGGAATAAAATTCTTAAGTTTTAAATTTACCATCTCTCATGATGAAAAAGAAGTAAAAAAATTCTTAGCCAACACAGATATTGTGATAACCTCTCCGGGGAGAAAGAACGAAGTAAAAAAAATAATTTCCCTCCAAATTCCCCTCATTGAGTTTATTTATGTTCCCGATAAAGGTTCTATGAGTATGTTAAAATTAGCCATTTTAGATATTAAAAGAGAAGGAGGCATATCAGAAAAGATATGAAGCAAAAAAAGTTATTTGAAGTTTATCAAAATAATTCAGTAAAGATATCAGTTCACAGAGAGTGGTGTAAATCATGTGGTATCTGTATTGAATTTTGTCCCAAGGATGTATTAGTTTCTGATAATCAAGGGAAACCTATTCCTGAAAATATTGATGCTTGTATAAAATGCGGCCTTTGTGAATTGAGATGTCCGGATTTTGCTATCACAGTAGGAGGAGTGGAAGAGAAAGATGAATAATCAAAAAAAGAAAAGAAATATAAAATTATTACAGGGCAACGAAGCTTGTGTTGAAGGAGCGCTATTGTCTGGAGTTAAATTTTTTGCCGGTTACCCTATAACTCCCTCTTCGGAGATAGCCGAAGGAATGGCTAAAAAATTACCTAAAATTGGCGGAAAATTTATGCAGATGGAGGATGAAATTGCCAGCATGGCAGCGGTAATTGGAGCTTCTATAGCTGGATTAAAATCCCTGACTGCTACTTCAGGTCCCGGAATGTGCTTGAAACAAGAAAATTTAGGTTTTGCCATTATTAACGAAATTCCCTGTGTGGTAGTTAACGCTCAAAGAGGAGGACCGAGTACCGGATTACCTACTAAACCCTCTCAAGGTGATATGATGCAGGCAAGATGGGGAACTCATGGAGATCACCCCATCATAGCACTTGCTCCTTCCACCGTTAACGAGATACTTACCTTAACTATCAAAGCATTTAATTTTAGTGAAAAATATAGAACTCCGGTTATTTTACTCCTGGATGAAGTTATCGCCCATATGCGGGAAAAGGTAGAAATTCCTGCTCCGGAAGATATTGAAGTAATAAACCGAAAAAAACCTACTGTCCCCCCCGAAGAATACTTACCCTTTAAACCTGATGAAGATGGAGTTCCTCCTATGGCAAACTTTGGAGAAGGATACCGTTATCATATAACCGGTTTGGTTCATGATTACAAAGGTTTACCTACTTCTAACTCCCAAGAAATAGATGCTTTCATTAGGCGTTTACATAATAAGATTGAGAAGAGTATTAAAGATATAATAATTATCGAAAGATATCTTTTAGATGATGCTAAAATTGCTTTAATTGCTTATGGTTCAGTAGCAAGAGCTGCTGAGAGAACGGTAAAATTAGCCCGGGAAGAAGGGTTAAAAGTAGGTTTATTAAAATTATTAACTATTTGGCCTTTCTGTTCTGAAGAAGTAAACAAGCTGGCTCA
>DASRMF010000045.1:0-14740 GCA_035648055.1 Atribacterota bacterium | reverse complement strand
ATAAAAAAGGCAATTGATAAGCGCTATGCTAATCAATTGCCTTTAATTAAACTGACAATTAAATTTACTCCCATTTCTCTCATTAGATGAGATAGCGCTCCATCAGAAACCAGGGTATAGATTCTGATGACAGTCTTATGGTTTTTAACCATAAACCCAGCATAAAGGTTAGAGCTGTTATCTTTACGCTTCGGCGAGAATACCTTTCCTGGCGAATCAAAGATGCTCACCTTATCATCAGTACTAATTATTGCTCGCGCCTCTACCCCACTTAAGGAAAAAGTGAGGTACAAATATTAAATTTTTAATAAGATAACATATATATTAGGAAAAGTCAAAAACATTTATATTTTTATTCCTACTTTAAAGATTAAGAAAATTCCCAGAAAATATACTAAAAAAATTAACCAGGCCGCTATCCCTAAACTAAATACCGTTCTTTTAGGTTTATATACCAAACTGCCAATAACAATGCTGGTGATAATTATAGCTATTAAAGCACTAATAATATGCTGGGGTGAGACTACACTTAAAATTGGCGGGCCATCATAAAATATGTCTGAGAAGAAAGGTATGGTCAAATTAAGAATATTTGCTCCCAGGACAATGCCTACCGCAAGGTCATAAGCCTTTATTTTAATAGCCGCAAGGGCGGTAACTAATTCTGGTAAAGAAGTAACGATGGCTAACACGACGGTGCCCATAAAAGTTGTTCCCCATCCGGTAAGGTCAGCTAAACTATTGGTTACTTGAGCTAACTTCATGGCAGTAACGATTATTATTATAGCAGCTATTAAAAATTTGATGTTAGTTAAGGGCAAAGAATAGGCAGTGTAATTTTCTTCGGGGACTCCCAGGACATCATCAGGTTTAGTTTTTTTACTATATTTGAATATTACTACAATACCTGAAAAATACAGAATGATTAAAATTAGGGAGTCTATGCCAACTCCCGCCAAGAGAAACGATGATTTTAATAACATACTTAAGGCAGCAATTGCACATAGAAATATTCCTAAAATAGCAGTTAGAATTTGGCCGGGAGATACTTCTCTAAGAAGCGAACCAGGACCATGAGCAAAATCTGCTATGGCAATAATTAATAGATTGAACATGATACTGCCGAAGATGTTTCCAATAGCTAAATCGGGAGCATTGATCCAGGCGGCACCGGAACTTGAAGTGATTTCAGGAAGAGAGGTAGCTAAGGGGATTAATGCAGCTCCAATCCAGACTCTTCCTAATCCGGTCTTTTCAGCAATTATATCTCCGTAGCGGGTTAGTTTAGTTCCCGTAAAAATAATTACCAAGGCACATATTAAAAATAAAAGCCATAAATTAAGCAAATTTATTACATCCCTCTCGAGGTTAAAGTATTTTATTTTTATAAGTTTTATTGTATTATGGTTACAATCCAAAAAGCTTAAAAATATTATCTTTATAACTTGAAAAATTATAACACTTCTTCAAAGGGTAATCAATTGAAATAAAGAAAGTATCGAGTATATAGTATTAAGTATATAGTGAAGAAAGAGAAAGGAAAAGAGAAATACCATTCTACTTTTTATCTAAAAACTAAAAGTTAGAATCCGAAAGTCCAAGGTAGGGGTTCGATTCATCGAACCCGCTAAAAAGATTACCAAACAACCCGGGTCGGATAAATCCGACCCCTACATCAAAAACATGCAAAAGGGTTTTGAGTTTTGAATTATGGTTTTTTGCTTTTTGCTTTAAATTTTTAGTTGTATAATAATAGCTGACAACTATAAACTTTCCACTTTTAACTCCAATCTTGTATTGTTCCTTACAGTTTTTTACCCGCACCTGTACGCTAAACGCTGTACGCTAGATTTATTGCTAACAACTAATTTAATTGGCTAATTAATTTATAACTGGTAAAATTTTTGAAAAAAATTAATATTTATGCAGGGATTTTATATTTGTTGTAGAATATAATATATAGAGAAAAAGAAAAGCTCTTAAAATTAAAAGTAAAATATGTTAAAATGCAAAATAAAAAAAGAGGGATAAAGATGATAAGGGTAAAAATTTCCGGTGTAGCAATTGACCCGGTGACAAAAGGTTTTGTAGTAATTTTAAAAGATGAAACTGAAAAAAGGTGGCTTCCTATCTGGGTAGGGCACTATGAAGCAAAGATGATTTCTTTAGCTTTAGAAAAAGTAAAACCAATAAGACCTCTACCCCATGATTTAATAAAAAATATTTTAGATTCCCTTGGTGTAGTTGTAACAAGAGTAGTAATTTGCAATATTAAGGATAATACTTATTTTGCTTCAGTTAGATTGAAAACAAATCAAACGGAAAAAGAAATTGATGCCAGACCGAGTGACGCTATTGCTTTGGCCCTGAGGGCAAACGCCCCTATTTATGTAACCGAAGAAGTATTAAATAAGGCTTCTACAGAGAAAGTTACCTTAGAGGATGAAAAAGAAATAAAACTTACAGAGTTACAACAAAAGATGCAGAAAGCAGTAGAGGTAGAAAATTATGAGGAAGCTGCTAAATTACGAGATAAAATCAGAAGCCTAGAAAAGAAATAATCTTTACAATTAAAATAAAAAAGCATCAAATTAATTAAGGTTCAAAGAACAATTTTAAGGAAAATAAATTAAGCAAAAACACATAAATTTTAATTGAAAGGTGAAAATAAATAGGTTATGAGAAAAGTAATAATAGATTCAGAAATTTTTGTTAAATTTCCTGATTTCAAAAGAGGGGTTATAATTGTTAGAGATATAGAAAATGCACTCGGCAACAAAAGAATAAAAAAACCTTTAAATAAAGAGATTGAAAAGAGGATGAAGGAAGATTTAATCGAACATATTTTTGTAAAATCCTGGGATGAAGCACATTTAAAGTTTGGTTCTGATCCGCACAAGTTTCCACCTTCGATAAAAGCACTTTTAAAAAGAATAAAACAGGGTGGAGGATTTCCTTTTATTAACTCAGTAGTTGCCTTATTTAATTATATTTCTATAAAATATCTTATCCCTTGTGGCGGTGATGATACAGATAAAATAGAAGGGAATTTGCACCTTGGTTTTGCTAAGGGGGATGAATGGTTTGTTGGTTTGGGTAGTGAAGAAGAAGAAAATCCTCAACCCGGAGAGGTAATTTATTTTGATGATAAAACTTTGAAGGTGATGTGTAGGAGATGGAATTGGCGAAATGGTGATTTTAGTAAAATTAATGAAAATACCAAAAGAATGGTTATTAATATTGATGGAATCGGAGTAGTTCCTCAATCGATTATAGAGGAAGCAAGAGATGAATTAGCAAAATTATTAATCGAGCAGTGCAAAGCAGATCTAACTACTGATTTACTGGATCGAAACAATAGAGAGACTGAGATAAATTTTTAAATCGTATAAGGAGATATATTATTTAATATAGTAAGAAAGGAGTAATAATATAAGCTATGAAAAAAAATCAAAAATTTTATCGCGATAGTTTAAAGGAATTAAAGCCTTATGACCCTAATGAAATACCTTATAAAGTAAAATTAAACGCTAATGAAAATCCTTATGGTTTGCCAGAAGAAATTATTGAAGAAATATTATGGAAAGCTAAAAATTTAAAATATTCTCGTTACCCTAACGCAAATTCTGTGAAATTAAGTGAAGCCGTTTCTGCTTTTTGGGGTTTAACCAGAGATAATATAGTTATAGGAAATGGTTCTGATGAACTTATTGATTATTTAATTAAGGCTTTCTCGGAAAAAGAGAGAAAGGTTATTACTACTGCGCCCTCTTTTGCCATGTATAAAATTTATTCAATTGTTAATGGATCTAATTTTGTACAGATTCCTTTAAGCCAGAGCAATTTTAGTTTAAATGAGGATAAGATTTTAGAGGAAGCCAAGAAAGAAAATTCTTCCATAGTTTTTTTAGCCTATCCCAATGCCCCCACCGGAAATTATTTTGCCGAGGATAAGATTATAAAGATAATTGAAGAATCAGGTTGTCTGGTAGTAGTAGATGAAGCTTATTATGAGTTTGGAAAAAAGACTTTTGTGCCCCTTATATCCCGTTACGATAATTTGGTGATTCTTAGGACTTTTTCCAAGGCTTACAGTTTAGCCGGTTTACGCGTGGGGTATTTACTTTCTAATCCTGAAATTATAAATGAGATAAGAAAGGTTAAAAGTCCATTTAATGTAAATACTTTTTCCCAATTAGCAGCCCAGGTGGTTTTTGAAAATAAAGAAATTTTAAAAGATAACATAGAGAAGATTATTAGGGAACGCAAAAGATTAATAGACAGAATAAACGAAATTACCCCCTTTAAAGCTCATCCTTCACAGACAAACTTTGTTTTGGTCGAGGTGGGCTCTAAAGAAGATACAGACTTAGTTTATAATAATTTATTAGAACAAGGAATTTTAGTCCAAACGGTTTCGGATCCCGTTTTTTCAAGCTCCAGATATTTTTTACGTATAACTGTAGGGAATAAAAAGGAGAATGATATTTTAATTGATGGGTTGAAAAGCTGCCAAAGATATTTTAAAATCTAATTGGTCAAAGAATTTTTTTTTAATATTCTTATAGTTAAGAAGGAGATAAATAAGATGATTAAATTTGATAAGTTTACTATAAAAGCTCAAGAAGCTATTGGAGAAGCTCAACAAAGTGCCAGCAGTTATAATCACCAGGAGATTAGAGGGGAGCATCTTTTACTGGCTCTAATTAATCAAAAAGACGGAGTTGTGCCTTCAATATTGCAGAAGTTAGAAATAGATTCTGAACAACTCAAGGTTAAATTAGAAAAGATGTTAGAAAAGATTCCTCAGGTTTATGGAGGGAGCAGTGAGCAACAATATATAGGAAATGAACTTAATAATATATTAGATACAGCTCAACAGGAAGCTCAAAAAGTAAAAGATGAATTTGTAAGCACAGAACATTTATTTATTGCTTTACTTGAAGCAGAAGGGACTAAAGTTAGTAATCTACTGACAGAAGAAGGAATCAGCAAAGAAAAAGTTTATCAGGTCTTAGTAAATATTAGAGGAAATCAAAGGGTAACCGATCAAAATCCGGAAGAAAAATATCAAGCTTTAGAAAGATATGCTCGTGATCTAACTGATTTAGCTAGAGAAAGGAAACTTGATCCGGTAATTGGGAGGGATGATGAAATACGACAGGTTATGCAAATACTTTTACGGCGTACTAAAAATAATCCTGTTTTAATTGGTGAACCGGGAGTAGGAAAGACAGCAATTGCTGAAGGTTTAGCCCAGAGAATTGTAAGCGGAGATATTCCGGAAGGATTAAAAAATAAAAAGGTACTTGTTTTAGATATTAGTTCTATGGTAGCTGGAGCAAAATATAGAGGTGAATTTGAAGATCGTTTAAAAGCAGTTTTAAAAGAGATTCAAAAAGCGGAAGGTAAAATAATTATTTTTATTGATGAACTCCATACTTTAGTGGGAGCAGGAGCAGCTGAGGGAGCAATAGATGCTTCCAATATGTTAAAGCCGGCTTTAGCTCGGGGTGAATTACATTGTATTGGAGCTACAACTTTAAAGGAATATAGAAAATATATCGAAAAAGATGCTGCATTGGAGAGAAGATTCCAACCAGTGTTAGTAAAGGAACCCTCAGTAGAAGATACTATTGCCATTTTAAGAGGATTAAAAGAGAAATATGAAGTGTATCATGGAATAAGAATTAAAGATTCAGCTTTGGTTGCTGCAGCCATATTATCTAATCGCTATATTACCGATAGATTTTTGCCAGATAAGGCAATTGATCTGATAGATGAAGCTTCCTCCCGTTTGAGGATGGAAATCGATAGTATGCCTATAGAGATAGATGAAGTGGAAAGAAAAATTATTCAATTAGAAATAGAAAAGCATGCTTTAAAGAAAGAAAAAGATTCTATTTCTCAGGAACATTTAAATAAAATAGAAAAGGAACTAAGTTCTTTAAAAGAAAAAAGAGATGGGATGAAATTAAAATGGAAGAATGAGAAGGAATCAATCCAGAGAATACGAAAAATAAAAAGTAGTATTGAACAGAATAAAATAGAAGCTGAGAAAGAAGAGAGAGAAGGTAATCTTAACCGAGTTGCAGAATTAAAATATGGGGTCTTACCTAAATTTCAAAAAGATTTGGAAGAAGAAAATAAAAAGCTGGCTTCTCTGCAAAAAGAAACTAAGATGCTTAAAGAAGAAGTTGATGAAGAGGATATTACAGAAATTATTTCCAAATGGACTGGCATACCAGTTGGTCGATTACTGGAGGGGGAAGCAAATAAATTAGTTAGGATGGAAGAAGAGCTTAAAAAAAGAGTTGTTGGACAAGATGAGGCGATTAGGTTAGTTTCTAATGCTATTAGGAGATCTCGAGTTGGTATAGCGGATCCCAATAGACCAGTAGGGTCATTTATCTTTATGGGACCCACAGGAGTAGGTAAAACCGAGCTCGCTCGTAGTTTGGCTGATTTTTTGTTTAATGATGAAAATTTTCTAGTGCGTATTGATATGTCTGAATATATGGAGAGACACAGTGTAGCCCGGTTAATCGGGGCTCCGCCAGGCTATGTGGGATATGAAGAAGGTGGTCAACTTACTGAAATTGTTAGGCGCAAACCTTACTCAGTTATTCTCTTTGATGAAATTGAGAAAGCTCATCCCGATGTTTTTAATGTTTTGTTGCAGATTTTAGATGATGGCCGTCTAACTGACGGACAGGGCAGGGTAGTTAATTTTAAAAACTCTATTTTAATTATGACTTCGAATATCGGTAGTCAGTGGATCTACGAAATGAATGAGGGGAATAGAGAGTCTGTTATGCAAAAAGTAAACGATTCTCTTCGTGAGCACTTTAAGCCAGAATTTTTAAATAGACTTGATGAGATAATTATCTTTAACAATTTAGATAAAGAGCAGATTATTAAAATCGTGGATATCCAGCTCAATATTTTAAAAAAGAGATTAGTAACTAAAAAAGTTTATTTAAAAATTACTCAAAAAACAAAAGAATTTATAGCTGAAAAAGGATATGACCCTCATTATGGTGCTCGACCTTTAAAGAGGAGCATTCAAAGATACATTCAAGACCCCTTGGCCTTGCAAATTTTAGAAGGAGTTTTTAAAGAGGGGGATAAATTAGAAACCGATTTGGATGAAAAAAATGAGAAAATAATTTTCAAAAAAATATAAATTTACTTTAGACAGGCGAGACGCCTGTCCTACGGGCAGACTGTGGGAAATTTTTGCGTCTTTAGTATTCGTATTTTTTACCGCAATTGTTCCCCGTGCCTATACGCTACCCGCTGTACGTTCTACGCTAATTAAATACTATCGACTAATTTAATCGGTAAATTGGCAAATTGGTCAATCGGTCGATATAAATTAAAAAGGAGAACTATCAATGTTTACACAATATATGAACAGTTTTTGGCAAGCGGTATTAAGTATTTTTAGTCCGGAAAATCTTATTCTGTGGTGGGGAAAATTTATAACTATTATTATAATATTAGTGGTAGCAAAGATAGCTTTATCCGTAATTAATAAACTAATAGAAAAATCTTTAACCCCTTTAAAAAAATCCAAAAATTATGTGAAGAGGATTTCTCGAGCAAATACTCTTATTCCGCTTTTGCAAGTGTTTCTAAATATGTAATTTATTTTATTACCGGAGTAATAGTATTAAGAGAATTAGGGATAGATTCTACCGCGATTATTGCTAGTGCCGGAGTTGTTGGTTTGGCAGTATGGTTTTGGTGCACAATCTTTGGTAAAGGATGTTTTATCAGGCGCCTTTCTACTTTTTGAGGGAATAATTTCAGTAGGAGATTCTGTTAATATAGGAGAACATTCCGGAACAGTGGAAGTTATCGGTTTAAGGAATATTCATTTAAGGAAGTTTTCAGGTGAGTTAAGAGTAATGTCTTATGGAGAAATTGCTAGTTTTGGTAATTTTAATAAAGGGTACATGAGGGCTATTGTTGAGGTCGGGGTAGCCTATGAACAAGATGTAGAAAAAGGAATGAAAGCCTTGGAAGAAATTGCTAATAAATGGGCTGAAGAGAATAAAAATATTGTCTTAGAACCTCCAATTGTTCAAGGGGTATTATCTCTCAGTTCTTCAGATGTTACTTTAAGGATAGCAATTAAAGTTAAAGCGATGGCTCATTGGGGAGCAGAGAGAGAACTTAAACGAAGAATCAAAGATACTTTTGATAAAAAAGGAATAGAAATTCCCTTCCCCAGACAAGTAGTTTATTTAAGAAAAGAAGGCGAAAAAAAATAAAAACAAGGTTTTTAAAAAGAAATATTTTATTTGTTGACAGGCTTTACATTTTTTTAGACAAAAATGTTTTTACACTTATTAAGTAAAAATAAATAGGAAATTGATATAAGATAAATTAGAATAAAGCCTAAATTTAATCCTAATCTTGGGAGTAAATACCAACAAGCAATATAAAATACCAGTAAAGTACTTACACTAAAAGAAAATCCATAAATAACAGAAGGATATAAATTTTTTTGTTCTTCAAAGTGTAAAACTAAGAGTAAAGCAAACAAAGTAGATGGGAAAGAGCTTAAAATACCTGCCCACCGGCTTCCGGCAATAGAAGCAATTTCCGTAAGCATTGAAATGGTGATTCCTGCTATTAAACCTCGAATTAAAAGTTTTGTAATAGATTTATTTTTATTTTTTTTGATTATTTGATTTATTTTTATTTTCTTTAAAATTAAAATATTCATAAAAAATATTACGAAAAATATAGTAGTAGCCGAAAAAAGATTGAGATCTAATTTATAGATTAAATAGCCTGAAATATAAAAAGAGATAAATCCCATTAATGAAGAAATAGCAATGGAAATTATATTATTTTCTAGTTTAAAATATCTTCCTGTCACAAGATAAAAAAAACAGAATAATATTGATGAAGATAGAGCTGAAATCCCCCAAGGTATCCCCTTAACTAAAAATTCTATCCCATTCTGATATGAAATAAAATAAACAGATAAACCCGCTCCCAGTGGAAGTCCTGATAATATTCCGCCCAAGAACGGGTTAATCCTTGTTGAAATTTCAGCTAATAGCACAACTATTACAGTTGAAATTAATATTTTTATTAATATTAGACTCATTTAAACCCTGCTCTCTAACTAAAAATATATTAATTAATATATTAACCATTTTTATGGAATGTAAAGCCCTGAAGCAACGGGGAAATATAGACTGATTTGAGGGAAGAAAGTAAGGAATATTAAGCCCGCTATAACTGCTATTACGTATATCCATACTTCCTTGGCGACCTTATCCAGAGTACTGTTTATCAAATTTGCTGCTACATATAAATTAACTGCTACCGGAGAGGAGATAATTCCTAATCCATAATCCGGGTAATTATCTATTTTTGAAGTAAGCGAGATCACTCCATATTTTTTATCCAATTTTTAAGATTGTAAACTAACTTTACAAGTTAAAAATTATTTACTATCTTTGTAAAATCATTATTGTAAATTTTTATTACATCATTTTCTTCTATTTTAAAATTTGTTTTGGGTTCAAAATTAGGGGTATCAATCAGTATTAGTTTCATCTTATAATAATGCTCCACAATAATAGGTTTATCTACCATAGATGATCATTATGAGAAATTTGAAATTATTTTATATAATAACATTTATTTTTAAAAGTGCTATAAAAATTTTATTTTTATCTCTTTGAATAACAAGATTGTATTTCTTTTATAAATTTAGTAGAAAGTAAGGAAGGTGGAGGCTAAAAAATATTTAAAAGCAAGGGTTTATTTACTTTTTGGGTTATAATCATATTGTTCTTAAGGAATATCTGTATAATGAATATTTATGTTGGAAACTCCACAATCAATCTCTATATCCACTTTAAATTCTGAGCTATCGTAATTATTGGAAATATACATACTATCTCTCTTAATAAAATCGTCAAGATCTTTTATTGCAATTCCCGAATCAATACTAACTGTTGCTCCCACATTTTTAGGAATGGCAATATCAATATTGGATACCCCTGAATCAATAATTATTTTAGAATTATATTTCGGTACAACCAAGTTTATATTACTTGCCCCACTTTCTATGTAAAGGTTTTCGACCTTAAAAGCCGATAAGTTACAATCTGTATTGAAAGCGCCTGTGTTAATAGATAGATTATATATTATTTGATTATTTAATTTTAACTCCCACTTATTTTCAGGATTACGAAAATTTCCCTTAACTGGAGAATGATGAATAAGAACGTTAGCTTCTTCATCAGTAGTAGAGTATTCTTCAAAAGGCTCAAATTCTTTATATCGATATTGAGAAATGCATTCATAAAGTAGTGGGGTAGATTCACCCATAGTAAGTTTCCCTACATCAAGATTTAATCCAATTGAAGCTCTTTCGATTTCATGATACTCTTTTGTTTCTAAAGATGTTTCTGTTTCGGAGGATATTTCGGTCTCCGGAGCCGTTCCGATTCCTGGGGTGATTTCAGTTTCCAAAGCCACTCCAGTTTCCGGAGCCTTTTCAACTTCAATAACTATTTCTCGGCTTAGAGTTTTTACTTCCCTCATCATTTCTCTTTCCAAGCCGATTCCCGTATAACTTGCTGCTACCCCTAAAATAATTCCTAAGAATATGATTAACGGACCCAGGAAGGAAAGACTCTTTCCTCTTAAGATTAAAGATATACCCCAACTTACCAAAAGCAGAGGCCAGAGTTTAATTATATTTAGCCAAACAGACCACTCTAATATATTTAAAGTATTGGCTAAAAGGATTATTCCAATAAGTAATAGAGTTAAACCACTAATTATTTTATTCGATTTCATTTTTTCACCTCGAATTATTTTAATAGTCGTTAGTGAATAGTCGTTAGCATTGGTTAGCTGGTTATTTAGTTAACTAGTTTAATACTAAATCCTATACTAACCAGGTAACCAGCTAACGATACCCGATACTATTTTATTCTTTTTTAGTAAAATTAGACCAGGAATTAGCAATTAAAAGGTCAATTAATCTTTGTTGGTCAGATAAATATTCCGGATTTAGACTTAAGGCAATTTCTCCTTCTCTTACTGCATTTTCATAATCCTGACTGCGGTAATAAGATAAGCCCAATTTATAATGTGCTTCTGAGAGAATATAATTTGAATCCGCTAATTGAAGAGCCAGTTCATAATTTTGATAAGCCTTTTGGAGTTCTCCCGCATTGTAATGCATGTTGCCTATTTCAATAAAGGCCTGGGCAAAATTGTCGAAAGTAAAATCTTTAATTCTAAGTGGGTAAGTAGTTTGAGATAATACTTTTTCCATTATGGCTTTTTCATACTCTTCACCTTTTAATTCAATAAGTCCTAATTGATAATATGCTATAGCTATTGACCGTTTATCCTCGCTAAATTGTGTGGCTTTATTATAAGCAGAGACAGCTTCATCAATATTTCCTATACTATGATAGTAATCGCCTAAATTTAAATAACAAGCAGCATTTTCCTGGTAAGCTAAAAAATTGTCCAGGATATAAGGGCTGGGTTTAAGTTTCCCCAATTTTATATATGTCTCTGTTGCTTTAATAAATTGTTCATTATCCTGGTAGAGCTGGGCTAACTCGGAAATAAGCTTGTCATTTTGGGGAATGAGTTCAGCAACTTTTTCGTATTCTATTATTGCCAGATCATACCCGAGCGTATCTTTATATATCATCCCCTTTACAAAATAAGCAAAGGCATTATTGGGGTCTTCGATAATAATGTAAGATAGATTGGTAAGGGCTGATTCCTTTTCTCCTATTTTGTATAAAGCATAACTCTGGTTTATCCTGGCTAATATATTCGTTTCATCTAAACCCAGAGCTTTTCCGTATTCTTTTTCCGCAGGTTCATATAAATCTAACGAACAATAAAAGTTACCCATATTAACGAAAGTGAATGTATCAGGCTTCATGGTTTTACCTTCTATAATTTCTTGCAGTAATTTTTCTGTTTCACTGTTGGCAAAGACAGTGGCAGTAAAAAGGGCTAATAAAATTATTAAAAAGATTACAAAACTCGATTTCAAATTTTCTCTATACATATCTATCATCCTTTCTTTTTTAATACTTTATAATTTTGGGGATAAAATCGAATAAATTTATTAAAAGGATTATACTTAATATCTATATATTCAACATTATTTTTAAAAATCCTCTTTTTTTATTAAAAAATTTTTAAATTTATTTTTATTATTTAATTTCTGAACCAAATTTTTTTAATTTTTCAATGGAATTTTCTTAATAATCTTCACTTTTTATAACCACAAAATATTTCATCTCTTTAAACCTTTAGCTTTTAGTTTAAGAAATAAAGAACTTTTTTATTTTATATTATATATATTATATGTTTTTAAAGCAAATTTCTCTTTTTTGTCTAATGTTGTAATTTTTAAATCAGCATATATAATAAAAAAGAAGGATTTTTATTAATTTTATCGAATAAGCTAATTATAAAAGACAATTTACTGATCTTTTCTTTCTCTTTCTTTATTCGATATTATATACTTAATACGATATATTTGGTGCAATACTGTCTTTTAATTTATTTTCTTTCCCTTTTTTAACTCGATACGCGATACGAATTAGAGAGGTGACAATCGATGAAGATTACCCATAAATTAGCACAAGATATAGTTGATAAGACCATGAGTATTTTGGGAAAAAATATTAATATTATGGATGAAAAAGGAGTGATTATCGGGTCAGGCGATAAAAGTCGTTTAAATCAATTTCATGAGGGAGCAGCTCAGGTAATTAAAGAAGGGAAGAAGCTGGAAATTTATTCCAAGGATATAAATCATTTAGTGGGAGCAAAACCAGGGATCAATCTCCCCATAGAACATAGTAACAAAATTATTGGAGTAGTGGGTATTACCGGTGAGCCAAACGAAGTCAGCCCTTTTGGTGAAGTGATAAAGATGACTGTTGAGATGATGTTACAGCAGGAATTTTTGTTAAAAGAAATACAATTAGAAAAACAGACTCAGGAAAATTTTATTCATGATTTAATCTTCGGAAGGATGGGAAATAATCCGGATTTATTTATAACTCGGGGGCAGATTGTAGGGTATGATATTCTAATTCCCCGGGTAGCCTTGGTCATGGATATTTATCGGTTTGAAAAGACCGCTAAGCAGAACTTGCAGGCATTCAAAGGATCGAAAGAAGGAGAAATTCATTTACAAAGATTAAAAAATGATGTATTAAAAACCATTCAAGGGATATTTGTGGATACTCCTCAGGAAATTGCATCTTATACAGGAGGGGATAGATTTGTAGTTCTGAAAACCATTACCCTAAAAGATTCAGATGAAATTTTAAGAAAAAAATTATTTAGAATTGGAGAGAAAATAAAAGATACCATTTCCCAAAAGATGAAATTTAAAGTAACCATCGGAATCGGAGAATATCATGAAGATATTCGGGGGATAAGCAAATCATTTAAAGAAGCTACCCAGGCATTAGATGTAGGGACTAAATTGGAGGGAGCGGGAGATATTTATCATGTAGACAATCTGGGCGTAGGCAAGCTGTTAGCAGAGATAAAACAAGAAAGTCAGCAAGAATTTATGGAAAAAACTATTTATTCTACAAAAAATAATAAAGAGAAGAAAATAAACGAAACATTACTGGAAACTTTAAAAGCCTTTTTTGATAATAATTTAAGTATTTCAAAAACTGCCCAAACTATCTATGTACATCGTAATACTTTGCTTTATAGATTAAGAAGAGTTAAAGAGATAACCGGTTTAGACCCTAAAAAATTTGATGATGCCGTGCAGCTGAGGTTAGCTTTAAAAATGAGGATATATCAAGGAAGTGATAAGCTTAAATAATCTTAGGATGTGCTAATTACTATTAAATTCATTTTGCAGAGAAAATTAAAGGTACAATATGTAATGTTTCACCGCAGAGAACCAGATATCTGGTTAGCCTATTCTGATAATCTTAGAACCAGAGCTTAACTGGGAAATAAACGTATATCCCTAAAGAAGTATTTAGCTGTGGTCATGCAGAAACAGGAGATAGAATATTAGCTTATTACGGCGGAGCAGATACGGTAATCGGGATTGCTGAGATTAACAATCTGACACCCGAAAACTTTTTTCCCAAAAAAGAAGGATATTTAAAACCTTTTGTCGAATGTAAAAATATAATGTTTTAAAAGGAAATGGGGTCAGCCTGTAAAGATTTAACCCCGGTACTTTATAAACTATGCAAAATATTTTTAATAATTATATCCAATCGATTTCTTCTAAATTTTCTCACGTAGAAACAAGTGAAATGGGTTACCGTGCCGATTTTGAAATTTTACTAAAAGGTATTTTTGAATCAATCAATGTCAAACGCGTAGATCATGACCCCAAAGCCAAACAGGGAAACAAACCAGATTTTATTGTAATAAATAAAGATGTGCCCATTTTGTATATAGAAGCAAAAGATATTGGAGTATCTCTAGATAAAGTTGAAAAATCAAAACAAATGGCACGATATTTTGGTTATACAAATTTAGTTCTTACCGACTATCTAGAATTTCGATTTTACCGGAATGGCCTTCCTTATGAGGAACCAATTAAAATAGCAAGTTATAATTTAAAAAATCGCATCATTACTCCACTTTCGCAAAATTATGAGCAGGCAGCAAAAACACTACTCGATTTTACCCAATCACAAAAGGAACCAATAAAATCAGGTAAACATCT
>DASRMF010000044.1:0-2942 GCA_035648055.1 Atribacterota bacterium | reverse complement strand
TTTTATGCAAATACATAAAAAAAAGATTAAAAAAGAAGATGGCCGTTATTTAATTTATTATACTTTTACTGAAGAGGAAAAAGGAGGTAAGGGTGTTAGAACTGAGATGGAATCCAATTTTGAAGCAATGGACAATAGTAGCCACTCATCGCCAAAACCGGATCTATAAACCTCCAAAAGATTATTGCCCTCTTTGTCCTACAAAAGAAGGTGGTTTACCCACAGAAGTACCAGATGAAGATTTTGATATTGTGGTTTTTGAAAATAAATTTCCCTCTTTACAAAAAGGGCCACCAGAAATAAAAGAAGTAGAATCTGAATTTTTTAAATATGGTAAGGCTCAGGGAATTTGTGAGGTAATTCTATTTACTTCGGAACATAATGTAGTTATGTCCAGAGAGCCTTTGGACAGGTATATTAAACTAGTAAAAGTTTGGAGAGATAGATATAAGGAACTGGGAAAAAAAGAATTTATTGACTATGTCTATATCTTCGAGAATAAAGGTGAAGAAGTTGGAGTTACCCTCGAACACCCTCATGGACAGATATATGCTTACCCTTTTATTCCGCCGATAATTGAAAGAGAACTTGCATCCAGTAAGGAACATCTCCACAAAAAAAAGGAATGTCTATTCTGTAGGGTCATAAGAGAGGAAAAAAGTGATGGTCGTAGAATAATAACCAGTAATGATTCTTTTACAGCTTTTATTCCCTTCTTTGCCCGTTATGCCTATGAGGTACATATCTATGCTAATCGACATTTACCTTCTTTTAATGATTTTTTCGAAAAAGAAGAAAAGGATTTAGCAGCAATTTTAAAAGATATCTTAATGATATATGATAATCTTTTTAGTTTTACTTTTCCTTATATTATGGCCATTCATCAGCAACCAACCGATGGGACCGGGAGGGATTACTCTCATTTTCATATTGAATTTTATCCACCCCATAGAACAAAGGACAAACTAAAGTACCTGGCCGGAAGTGAAGTGGGTGCAGGGATATTCATTAATGGTTCATTAGCTGAAGAAAAAGCAAAAGAGTTAAGAAAAATACTACCCAAAAGAAACAATCTTTGTGTAAAAAATTAAATGTTAAGCAAAATTAAGAGGAGATTTTAGTGCAGGATTTGAATAAATTGTGGAAGATATTTTATGAAAAATTTGATGATACCGGTTTGATTAGAGGGGCTTTTTCTGCACCCGGCAGGGTTAATCTAATTGGTGAGCATACCGATTATAATGAGGGCTTCGTTTTGCCGATGGCTATTGAAAAAAAGATAATCATGTTAGGACAATTGAGGAATGATCGACTGGTTCAGATTTTTGACCTGAAGTGCAAAACTAAAATCAAATTTTCTTTAGATAATCTAACACCCATTAAAAAAGATAAATGGGCTAATTATTTGATGGGCGTAGTTGATGAAATGCAGAAGGCAGGCTACATTTTGCAGGGAGCAAATATTATTTTTAGAAGTGATATTCCTCAGAAAGCAGGATTGAGTTCTTCTGCTGCTTTAGAAGTAGTAACTGCCTTAACTATGACAAAATTAAATTCACTAAAGATTGAGCCTACAAAAATGGCACGTCTTTGTCAGCAGGCAGAGAATAATTTTGTCGGTGTAAACTGTGGGATTATGGATCAATATATATCTGTACTTGGCAAAAAAGGTTATGCCTTGATGATTGATTGCAGGAGTAATGAATATGAACTGGTACCTTTTACTGATAAGAATTATAAGATAGTTATCTGCAATTCAAAGGTAGAACGTGGTTTGGTAGATTCAAAGTATAATCAAAGAAGGAAAGAGTGTAAGCAGGCAACTGAATTTTTTGCAGACAAGTTAGAGCGAAAAATATCAGCTTTAAGGGATGTAACCGTAAACGATCTTGATAGGGTTGGTACTAAACTTCCGGATCCGATTTTTCGCCGGGCCAGACATATAATTACAGAGAATAACAGGGTTCTGGCCAGCATGGGGACCTTAAAAAATAATGATTTTGCTGCCTTTGGCCAATTAATGATCGAATCTCAGCAGAGTTTAAGAGATGATTATGAGGTTAGCTGTCCTGAATTAGATTTACTGGTTGATCTTGCTTTAAACGAAGAAGGGGTTCTTGGAGCGAGAATGACTGGAGCAGGTTTCGGGGGTTGTACTATAAATCTAGCAAAAAAATCTTATTTAGGGCATTTTACAGAAGTCATAAGTGAAGAATATAAAAAAAAGACAGGAATAATACCTGAAATATATGTGAGCACCCCTTCTGCTGGAGCAAAGATGATTAAAGAGGGTAATAAAAATGGATGAAATAGAGATTAAGCAAGAAAGAATTATAAAACTATTAGATGGAAAGAACCTGGACGGAATTATTCTTGCGAAAAATAGTAATATTTCCTGGTTAACTGGTGGGATGGAGAATAGGATTGTCTTTACTAGTGAAGAGGGTGCAGTTAAGTTAATTGTTTTAAAAGATAAAATTTTGGTTTTAACCAACAATATTGAAGCTGAAAGGGTAATAAAAGAAGAAGGGTTAGATAAAGAAGATTTTCAACTTGTAGCTAACCAATGGTACGAAAGAGACTTGCTGGATGGCTTAGTAAGAAAATATCATTTAGGCGCAGACTGTTGTTATCTGCCCGGGGTAGATAATTTACCAGAAGAGATCAAACAGCTGCGTTTTTCCTTATTACCCGGCGAGATAAAAAGGTATAGGATTTTAGGTAAGGAAACTTCTAAAATCGTATCAAAAATTTGTAAAAATATAAGACCGGGAGAGACAGAGAATGAAATTAGAGGTAGACTGGCTCAAAATCTTTGGTCTAAAAATATTAACCCCCATTTAATTTTGATTGGTTCTGATGAAAGAATTTTCGCCTATCGTCACCCTATCCCCAAAGATAAAGAAATTAGAAAATATGTTATGGTCGTGGTTTGTGCTGAA
>DASRMF010000043.1:0-4467 GCA_035648055.1 Atribacterota bacterium | reverse complement strand
GATCCGATTCAGGAAGCTTTCATAGAGACCGGAGCAGTTCAGTGCGGATTCTGTACTCCGGGAATGATTTTGGCTGCCAAAAAACTACTCGAAGAAAATCCTCATCCCGATGAAGAAGAAATCAAGCGGGGTATCTCCGGAAATCTCTGCCGCTGTACCGGTTATCAAAAGATATTTGATGCTATTAAGTTAGCAGCAGATAGATTGTCGAGCAGAAACGGAGGAAAAGGTGAAGAGAATGTCTAAAAAATATGTAGGTAAAAATATTTTTAAAGTAGATGCTCAAGATAAAGTTACTGGTAAAGCTGTATATTCTGACGATATTTATTTCGATAATATGTTATATCTTAAAATCAAAAGAGCTACTCATCCTCACGCTTATCTTCGCCGAATTGATATCAGTAAAGCGGAAAAATTACCGGGAGTAGTGAAGATTATTACCGCTGTCGATATTCCACAAGTGAAAAATTTTGGTTTGATCATCAAAGACCAACCGGTTCTTATCGGTATTGGCCAGAAGATGCGTTATATGGGAGATGCCCTGGCTATTGTTATTGCGGAAAGCAAGGAAGCTGCATCTCGGGCAACCGGGCTAATTGAAGTGGAAGTAGAAAAATTAGAAGTAATATCTGATCCCTTGCGGGCTATGGAGAAAGATGCACCCCTCATTCATCAAGATGGCAATCTCCTGGCTACCCATTACTTAGAAAAAGGAGATATAAAAAAAGGTTTTACTCAAGCGGATATCATTGTAGAGAATGAATATAGAACAAGTTCTTTAGACCAGATACCTCTTCAAGTTGAGGCAGGAGTTGCGTTTTATGATGAAAAGGATGGTGTTATTAAACTTTGGGCAGCCACCCAGTGGCTTCATGATACTCAGGCGGATATTGCCCAATCTCTAGGCCTACCCAAAGAAAAGATAAGGATTATCCAGCCGGTTATCGGTGGTGCCTTTGGCAAGAAGGAAGATATTTCTGTGCACATACATCTTGCCTTAGCAGCAATGGCAACTAAAAGGCCGGTAAAATTAACTTATACCAGAGAGGAATCAATGATAGCTCAATCAAAAAGACATCCCTTTATTATTCGAATGAAAACCGGTGTTACCAAAAAAGGATATTTAACCGCTTGCCAGGTAGAAGTAATCGGTGATACCGGTGCCTATGCCTCCAGCGGGTTGGCGGTGGTGCATAAAGGTATGTACCATTGTACCGGTCCATATAATGTGGATAACGTAAAAGGTGTAGCCTATACTGTTTATACTAATAATACTTATTGTGGAGCGATGCGCGGCTTTGGTGCCACTCAAATGGCTTTTGCCTATGAATCCCAGATGGATATTTTAGCTCAACAACTGGGTATTGACCCGGTTCAATTCCGTTTGCAAAATGCTTATAATCTTGGTTCTTCAACACCCAATAGTCAAATATTAACTCATAGTGTAGGAGTGAAAGAGACTATTAAAGAGGCAGCAGATATGACTGGCTGGAAGGAGGGAAGATAATGAAGAAACAAGGTAGAGGAATGGCGACTATTATGTTTGGCCTTGGTTATGGAGAAGGATTCCCTGACCACTCGATTGCTTCAGCAGAAATCGAAGACAGTGGTAAGATATTAATTAGAACTGCCGCTGCTGATGTGGGACAGGGCGTGCTGACGGTAATTACCCAGATTGCAGCTGAGGTTTTAAAAGTGAAGCCGGAAATAATCCGAATTATTCCAGGAGATACTCATTTAACTAAAAACTCAGGTTCTACCTCAGCAACCAGGCAGACATTTTTTACCGGCAATGCAGTTAAAGAAGCATCAGAGGGATTATTAAGTAATATTTATCATTATGCGAGTTTAAATTTTATAACCAACCATGTTGATTTAAGAATAAAAGATGGTTATATTTTTAGGAAGGATAATCCGGATAATAAATTAAGTTATTGGGAATTAGCAGATAAGGTAAAAGAAAGAGGTAATAGTTTAAAGGCAGAAGCATCTTTCTTCCCTCACACCGATAAACCTAACCCTAAAACCGGGCAGGGCGAAAAATTATATGTAGCTTATACCTTTGTTACTCAAGTAATTGATGTAGAAGTTGATACAGATACGGGGGTTGTGGAAGTACTAAATGTATATACTGCTGCAGATATAGGGAAAGCTATAAATCCTAAGAATGTAGAAGGGCAGATAGAGGGTGGAACAGTCCAGGGAATAGGTATGGCCCTGATGGAAGAGCAGGTTATTAAAGAGGGGATCACTTTGAATCCGAATTTAACCGGATATTTAATTCCCACTTCCATGGATACTCCTCATTTCACTACTCGATTAATAGAGAACGAAGATTCAGAAGGACCTTTTGGGGCCAAGGGAATCGGGGAACCGGCAACTATCGCTACTACTCCGGCCATTGCCAATGCGGTTTATGATGCCATAGGAGTTAGGATTTACCATCTTCCCATTACTCCGGAAAAAATACTAAAAGCTTTAAAGGAAAAAGAGAAATAAGAACAAATAACTACTGAACCTTATTTATTTTTATGAGAAAAAAGAGGATTTTCAAAAATTATATGGTATATTGAATATATAGATACTTTTTATATACTTATTTACCTTAGGCATAAATAGGAGGAGAACAAAATGAAAGACGAAAGCAAGACAAAAGTAGACTTAATAAAAAATTTAAAAACTATGCGGAAAGAGCGAGATAAAAGCACAGCAAATAATATTGCCGACCGCAAGCAGGCAAAAGAAAAATTACAGGATTCAGAAGAGTATTTAAAGAAATTATTTGAATATGCCCCTGATGCCTATTATGTAAATGATTTAAAAGGTAATTTTATTGATGGGAATCTGGCAGCAGAAAGAATTATTGGCCTAAAAAGAGAAGAATTAATTGGAAAGAACATTTTAAAATTAAAATTACTGTCTATTAAAGATATGCCTAAAGCCACAAAATCAATTGCAAAAAATATCATGGGATTAGCAACAGGACCGGAGGAATATGTCTTAAATCGGAAAGATAAAAGTACAGTAGAAGTTGAGATCTCCAATTATCCGGTAAAGATCAAGGGAAAAACTTTTATATTGGGTATAGCCAGAGACATCACCGAGCACAAGCAGGCCGAGGAAAGTTTGAAAAAAACTGTTCAAGTTTTAAACGATACCGGAGAAATGGCCAAAGTCGGAGGTTGGGAGTTTGACCTCTTGACCCAGGAGGTCTCCTGGACGGGAGAGGTCTATCGCATTCACGGAGTCGAGCCGGGAAATAAGATTATGCTGGAAGAAGCCCTGAATTTCTATGCACCTGAATACAGGTCTGTTTTAGAAGAAGCATTGAATAAAACTGCGGAAACGGGAGAACCATACGATCTTGTATCCCTTTTAATCCCTTCCGGCAGCAAAGATAAGATTTGGGTGAGGTCGCAGGGAAAAGCCGTTTATCAAGACGGTAAAATAGTAAAACTTGTTGGTACCTTTCAGGATATTGATAAATATAAGCAAGCAGAAGAGGCGCTGCAGGAGAGTGATAATATATTCAAACAGTTCATGAAAAACAGCCCGAATTATGTGTTTTTTAAAAATGACAAAATGCAAGCAATTCGATTGAGCAGTAATTATGAGAAAATGTTAAGGAAACCGATACATGAATTGCTTGGCAAAACCACGGATGACCTATTTCCGTCTGACCTTGCAAAAAGTATACTTGCCGACGACCTACTTATCTTAAATGAAGGAAAGCAAATAACGGTGGAAGAAGAATTAAACGGGCGGTTTTATTCAACTATAAAATTCCCAATACTTGTCGAAGGAAAACCTCGCTACCTTGCCGGTTACACGACCGACATCACCGAGCGCAGGCAGGCAGAAACGCAACTTCAACAAAATTACCAAAAAACAAAAAGGGCTATGGATGCAACTATTGAGACCATGTCAAAGATAGTAGAGGCCAAAGACCCCTATACTGCCGGTCACCAGCAGAGGGTCTCTCAATTGAGCGCAGCCATAGCTAAAGAGCTAAATCTTTCTCAAGATAAGATTGAAGGGATCAGGATCGCCTCTTTAATCCACGATATCGGGAAGATTAGCCTGCCCACTGAAATCTTAAGCAAACCTAGCGAGTTATCTGATATAGAATTTAGTCTGATCAAAGAACATTCCCAAATAGGGTATGATATCTTAAAATCCATTGATTTTTCCTATCCGGTAGCCAACATCGTCCTTCAACACCATGAAAGACTGAATGGTTCAGGATATCCTAATCACTTAAAAGGTGAGGATATTTTATTGGAAGCTAAAATCATAGGAGTAGCTGATGTAGTCGAAGCCATGTCTTCTCACCGTCCCTATCGGCCAGCCCTGGGTATCGATAAAGCCCTGGAAGAAATTTCCCAGAACAGAGGTATCCTCTATGACCCGGAAGTAGTGGACGCTTGCTTGAAGCTTTTTAAAGAAAAAGGATTTAAATTTGAATAG
>DASRMF010000042.1:0-12159 GCA_035648055.1 Atribacterota bacterium | reverse complement strand
GTGGGGACCAATGAAGTAATGGGTTTTAAATATCGCTGGAGACAAGAACTTTTCACCGGATTAGGATTTAACGGAATTGCTGTGGCACTTTTAGGTAAGAATCACCCCCTGGGGGTAGTCTTAGCTGCTATTTTATTCGGTATTTTAAATTACGGTGGAGCTATAGTCAATATTTATACTGAAGGAAGAATCCCTCGAGAACTTATTATGGTATTACAAGCAGTTATCGTAATATTTGTGGTCATCAGTGATGAAGTAGTCAAGAGATTAATTCGAAAAAGGAGGAAATTAGCCTAATGTTCGGTAGTATTTTTAATGCAGATTTTATTGCTTCCTCTATTAGAATAGCTATACCTTTGGCCTTAGCTGGTTTAGGCGGCGTATTTTCAGAAAGATCGGGGGTAACTAATATTGGATTAGAAGGAATGATGCTAACCGGTGCATTTACGGCAGTTGCAGTGACTAACTTTGCTCAAAATCCCTGGGTGGGAGTTTTGGGAGCAATTTTAGTCGGAATTTTACTGGGACTAATACATGCGATTACATGTATTACCTTTAAGGCAAATCAGATTGTAAGTGGCGTAGCTATCAATCTGTTTGCCAGCGGAATAACCGTATTCTTTTCCTGGCTTTTATTTAATGAAACACAGATAATGGCAAAATATAGTTTACCAATATGGGGTTTTCCTATACCAATAAAGGGTGAAGGTTATTCATGGGTGAGAAGTCTTATTGTAATTTTTACTCATTATTCCCCTTTGGTTTATTTCACCATTATAATTATCATATTGTCCCACTTTATTTTATTTAAAACACCTTTTGGATTAAGATTAAGATCGGTGGGGGAATATCCCGAAGCTGCTGATACTATGGGAGTTAATGTTAATAAAATGCGATATATAGCAGTAATGACCTCCGGTGCTCTTGCCGGATTAGCCGGTTCTTTTTTATCCTTAGAGCAAGCCCATTTTTTTGTCAAAGAAATAAGCGGAGGTAGGGGTTTTATTGCTTTGGCAGCTATGATCTTTGGTAAATGGACTCCTCTTGGTACCGCAGGAGCTGCACTTTTATTTGGTTTTGGAGAGGCTCTGGCTATCAGATTACAGAGCGTCACTGCTGTTCCGGTACAATTTATCAATATGGTTCCTTATTTATTGGCAATTTTTGTTCTGGTAAGCGCAGTGGGCAGAGCCGTTCCTCCGGCAGCAGATGGAATCCCTTACGAAAAAGAAATAGGGTAGAAAAAAATTAGGAATAACTCGACCAAAAAATGTTTTAGGTATATAATAAAGTATATGATTTCCAAAAAAGGAGAAGAATTTAATCAAATGAAAGATATTGGGAATTTCTTAAGAGAGAGTAGGGAAGCAAAGGGAATTTCATTAATTGAAGTAGAGAAAGATTTGAAGATACGTAAAAAATACTTGCAAGCCCTTGAGGAAGGCAATGTAGATGTAATTCCCAGCAAAACTTATATTGTTGGATATTTGAGAAATTATAGTAAATATCTAGATATAGATGAAGAAAATATTAATCAAATAATTCAAACTTATAATAATTTGGATAAACAGAAATCTGTTATAAAAGAAACTAAAAAAGAAAATATCTACCTTAAAACGAAAGATAGATCTATGTTTGAGAAAAAAAGGTTTTTCCTTCCTGTTAAGTATGTTTACTTATCTGGCTTTCTCATTATAATCTTTATTGGATTATTACTATTAAGCCGCTCTCTTAAAGAAGCCCAGGATTTTCCGCTTCCTTCGCCTGAAATTGGAAATGAAACTGACGTAAATACCGAGGAAAAAGCGAACGATATAAGCACTTTAATTGAAGAAAATATTGAATCGGAAGCAGAGGCTATTATCGCAGAATCTTTGATACAGGAAAATGTTTCAGCTGAAAAATTACCTATTCTAAAATTGATAGCAAGTGATAAAACCTGGGTAAAAATTCTTTCCGAAGATAAAATAATATTTGAAGGAATATTATTTGAAGGAGAAGAATATTTTTGGGAAACTGATCAAAGCTTAGAAATTATAACTGAATATCCGACTAAAATCGAAACATATTATGATGATGAATCAATTGAAATTAGCAAAGGAACTATTGATAATTACCTTCTAAAATATAATTTTAATCCTGCACAAAATATTTAATATTTTTTAGGTATGACCGGCTAAGTGGGTTACTCCCAGGCAGGATATGAAAACTTAACACAAAAAGAAGAATTAGGGATATGTTAAACCAGTGGGAAAAATGTCTTTACCAAAACCAGCCAAACTTATAATAAGTATGTTCACCTCGGATAAATGCTTATTCGATTTATACAAAGAGGTATTAATTAAAAAATTTGGAGAAGTTGATACCGAGAGCAATGATCAGCATTTTAATTTTACCGATTATTACGAAGAAGAATTTGGAAAAAATTTAATGCAAAAGCTATTTTCCTTTTCCACTCTGATTAGGCAAGATGAGCTTGCTGAAATTAAAATAATAACCAATGGTATAGAAAATAATTTTAAGAATGAAAATATTAAAAATAATATAACCCATCCTAAACGAAAAATTAATCTTGATCCGGGGTATATTACCCTGGATAAATATATTCTGGCCAGCACTAAAGATGGACCATCCAGAATTTACCTTAATCAGGGGATATATGCTGAAATTACTCTTAGATTTATAAATAAATCATTTGTTGCTTGTAAATATACCTATCCCAATTACAAAACCAATGAATATATAAATTATTTAAATTCAGTTAGAAAGAAATACAAATTAAAACTAAGAGATAAATTAATACAAGAAGACACGGCACGCCGTGCCTCTACTAAAACAGGGATTACGGAAAAGGAAATTCCTATACAATGAACTTAAATAAAATATAAACAAAACAATAGGGAGTTAGTTATAAAAATTTGGAAAAAGTAAGATCATTTATTGCCTTTAACTTAAATCCGGAGATAAAAGAATATTTAGCATCTCTTCAAGCCAACCTAAATGCTCCTGAAACCAAAATAAAATGGGTTGAAAAAAACAATTTACACCTCACTATGAAATTTTTGAGGGATATATCATCAGAGCAAACGGAATTAGTAAAATCAGCATTAAAAGAAATTACCAGTCGATATAGTCCGTTCATTATAAAATTATCTTCTGATATCGGAATATTTCCAACTTACCAGATGCCCCGCATAATTTGGACAGGGATCAAAGAAGGCGCGAATCAATTACATGAACTATATAGTTCTATAGAAACAATGTTATATAAGGAAGGCTTCCCAAGAGAAAATAAAGATTTCTCTAGCCATATTACCATCGGAAGGGTGAAATTTATTAGAGATACGACTAATTTCATTCAAATATTAAAAAGCATTGAGGTAAATAATTTTAGCCAGGAGGTTGGCAATATTGACCTCATGGAAAGTAAATTAACTCCAAATGGGCCCATATATAACATAATAGCCAAATTCCCTTTATTAAAAAAATAGAAAATTAATAATATTACTAAAATATCTGTAAAACAAGAAATATAAAGGAGTAAACTAAAAAATGACTGACAAAACAGAAAAAAACAACTCGGAAAGAGAAAAAGCATTAGACACAGCAATGCAGAATATCGAACAAAGATTCGGAAAAGGTTCTATAATGAAACTGGGAGACCGTCCTAAATTTCCTGGAAGTAACACTATTTCAACCGGTTCATTAAGTTTAGATATCGCTCTCGGAGTGGGTGGAGTCCCAAGAGGTAGAGTAATAGAGATTTTTGGACCTGAAGCCTCCGGAAAGACCACACTTGCCCTACACATTATTGCTGAAGCTCAAAAAAATAACGGTATCGCTGCTTTTATTGATGCTGAACACGCTTTAGACCCAATTTATGCTAAAAATATTGGGGTTAATACAGATGAATTAATTATTTCTCAACCTGATACCGGTGAACAGGCTTTAGAAATAACTGAATCTTTAGTTAGAAGCAACGCGGTTGATGTTGTTGTAATAGATTCAGTTGCTGCCCTGGTGCCTAAGGCTGAAATAGAAGGAAATATGGGAGATTCCTATATGGGATTACAAGCAAGATTAATGTCTCAGGCCTTAAGGAAACTTACCGCTATTATTAGTAAGTCAAGAACTACAACTGTATTCGTAAATCAAATTAGAGAAAAGATTGGTATCTTTTTTGGTAATCCTGAAACTACTCCCGGCGGTAGAGCACTCAAGTTTTATTCTAGCATCAGAATGGATATCAGAAGAAAGGCAACCATTAAAAAAGATGAAGACAATATTGGAATAACTGTTAAGGTTAAAGTGGTAAAAAATAAATTGGCCCCTCCCTTCAAAGAAACAATGTTCGATATAATTTTTGGTAAAGGAATATCCAAAGAAGGGGACATTATAGATCTTGGTGTTAAATATAATATATTACAAAAATCAGGAGTTTGGATATCTTATAATGATATAAAATTTGGCCAGGGACGTGAAAACTCTAAAACATATCTGCAAGAACACCCTGAAATTGCAAAAGAGATAGAAGATAAAATATTGATAACCGCTGGACTTGATAAAAGAATAAGTAAAGAGGTACCAAAAAAATAAATAAAATTACTTCTATAAATTATGACAAAAAAAATATTAGTCAAGTAGTTATTTATGTAGATAATAAAACCAGATACAAACTAAATGAAAAGATAATTAAATCATTAGATGCTTACGTAGGCAAAGAATTATCTGATCAAGAAATAGAAAAAATAATTTACGAAGATAAAACTACAAGAGGCAAAAAATATCTTCTGATGCTTTTATCCCGGAGAATTTATAGTAGATACGAAATATCCGGAAAACTAAAGAATAAGGGATATCCCGAAAAAATTATCGCTGAACTTATTTTTTGGTTAGAAGATAATAATTACATTAACGATGAACTATTTGCCGAAATGTGGGCACAATTTCGATTACAAAATAAACCAATAGGAAGATATAAATTAAATCAGGAATTAAGAACAAAAGGAATTAAACAGGATATTATCCAAAAAGTAATAGACAAAACATATAAAGAAATGGATGAACTAACCCTGGCACATAATCTTATAAAAGATAAGATTGTAGCATCCGAAATAAAAAATATCAGTATAGATCCAAAAAAAATATATAATTATTTATTAAGAAGGGGTTTTTCAACAGAAATTACGAAAAATATCTGCAATGAGCTAAACAATAAAGATAAAGTGACAAGTAATGAGTGATAGGTAATAAGCACCCGTTTTTATTATTTTTAGAATTTAATCTTGTCACTCATTACTCATTACTTGTCACTTTATCGATACTCGATACTACATACTCGTCACTTATTACTTATTACTGTATAATGAGTTTGACTTTTCAAACTCTACAGGTTAAACTATTTTAAGTAATTATTTCAAATTCTTAAAATCTCTTATGTAATTATTACGGTTTCTGATTTTATGTAAATACATATTTAATTATGTTAAAATGCGATCAAATTAAAGATATCTTATGTACCTTGTAAATTGAATATTAGGAGGTGAAGTAATATTAAAATTTACTATATTATTACTCTAAACATTGTTATTGGTTTAATAGTAGGTTATTTCCTTACTAAGTATATTGCTAAAGCAAAAATAGCAACAGCTGAAATAAACGCTAAGAATATTATAGAAAATGCCGGAAGAGAAGCAAATTCCTTTAAAAAAGAAGCAGAATTAATAGCAAAAGAAGAGGCTTACAATCTTAAAAGGGATGCTGAGACAGAAATCAAACAAAAGCGAACTGAAATGCAAAGGCTCGAGGGCAGCTTAATTAGCAGAAGCAATAGCTTGGTTCAAAAAATGGAATCACTTGAAAAAAGAGAGACATCATTAAATTATAAAGAAAAAGAACTCGAAAACAATATCCAAAAAACCAATAATTTATACCAAGAACAGAGAAACGAATTGATAAAGATTTCAAATATGAGTGTAGAGGAAGCAAAGAAAGAACTTTTAAGTAATTTAGAAAAAGAGCTTACTCATGAAACCGGTAAGATGATTAAAGAGATTGAAGATCAAGCAAAAGTTGAAGCAGAGAAAAAATCCAGAAAAATTATATCATTAGCTATTCAAAGATATTCTGCTGACCAAACAGTGGAAATAACTACATCTTTTGTACCCTTGCCCAGTGATGACATGAAAGGAAGAATCATCGGAAGGGAAGGTAGGAATATCAGGACCTTCGAAATGTTAAGCGGAGTTGATTTAATTGTAGATGATACCCCGGAAGCAGTAATTATCTCGGGGTTTGATCCTATACGAAGAGAAATTGCCCGGCTGTCTTTAGAAAAGCTGATTACTGATGGCCGTATACAGCCAGCAAGAATTGAAGAAGTAATAGAAAAAACTAAAATACTAGTTGAAAATAGGATTCAGGAAGAAGGAGAAAAAGTAGTATTTGATACGAATGTAAAAAATATAAGTCCAAAACTAATTAATTTATTGGGAAGATTAAAATATCGCACAAGCTATGGACAGAATGTTCTTCAGCATTCAATAGAAGTTGCATATCTTTCTGAAATTATGGCTGCAGAAATTGGCGTAAATTCGCAATTGGCCAAAAGAGCGGGATTGCTTCATGATATCGGAAAAGCTATTGACCGTGAAATAGAAGGAACTCACGCTATGATTGGTGCTGAGATTGCCAAAAAAAATGGCGAAAGTCTTCAAGTAATTAATGCTATTGCTGCTCATCACTGTGATGTAGAATTTAAAACGATTGAGGCTATTTTAGTCCAATCTGCTGATGCAATATCTGCCTCTCGTCCCGGAGCTCGACGTGAGATGCTGGAAACTTATATAAAAAGACTTGAAAACTTAGAAGAAATTGCTAATTCATTTGAAGGAGTCGAAAGAGCATTCGCTATACAAGCAGGTAGAGAAATAAGGATAATTGTAAATCCGGAAGAAATAGATGATTATACAGCAAAAAAGATAGCAAGAGATATTTCAAAAAAAGTTGAAAAAAATATAGATTATCCCGGTCAAATTAAAGTAATGGTTATTAGAGAAACCCGCTCAGTTGAATATGCAAAATAAATAAAGTAGATCACTTTTTATGAGAATGATAAAAGAAATTGCAGAAATAATAAAAAAAATCTGCAATTTCTTTTTTTGTAACTTAAATTACTATATTTATTCAAGGAAGATTAATAATGATATATAAACCGAAAGCATTCATTAAAACCTTCGGCTGCCAGATGAATGTCAATGACTCAGAATACATTATTGGACAATTAGTAAAACTAGGTTATTCGACCACAGAGGATATATTTAAAGCTAATTTAATTTTACTAAATACCTGCTGTGTCAGAGCTAAAGTCGAGCAGAAAATATTCAGCCTAATTGGGAAGATAAAAAAAATAAAAGAATCTAATCCGGATGTGGTTTTAGGTATATGTGGATGTATGGCTCAAAAGGAAAAAGAAAATATATTTGAAAAGGCACCTCATGTTGACTTTATATTTAATCCCTCTCAAGTTAATAATTTGGAAAATATTGTTAATAATGTTGTAAAATACGGTAACCAAAAATATATTTCTTGCGATAATACTCTTGAATTTAGTTTAAATCGTGTTCCGGTTAAAAGAGGAAGTAAAATTTCAGCCTGGATTCAAATAATGAGAGGCTGTAATAATTATTGCTCTTATTGTGTTGTCCCCTACACGAGAGGTCCTGAGCAGAGCAGGGGAGCATCCGAAATATTATCAGAAGCAGCTGATTTGGCTGAAAATAAATATAAAGAAATATTTTTATTAGGCCAGAATGTCAACTCTTATGGTAATGACCTTTCTGAACCCGTTACTTTTTCTAAATTATTAGAATTATTAAATAACATTAATGGTATAGAAAGAATAAGATTTACCACTTCCCACCCCAAAGACTTCTCTTTCGATTTGATAAAAACTATAAAAAACTGCCCTAAAATCTGTAACCATATCCATTTACCCATTCAGTCTGGCTCAAGCAAAATACTTGAAATGATGAACAGAAAATACGATATCGATTACTATAAGAATATTATTAAAGAAATTAGAAATAATATAGATGATGTCGCAATTACCACAGATGTAATGGTTGGATTTCCCGGAGAAACCGAAGAAGACTTCGCAGATACCTTGAATGTTTTTAAAGAAATAGAATTTGATGAAGCATATACTTTCATTTACTCGAACAGGGAAAATGCTGCTGCTTCACTATTGCCAGACCAGGTTCCATTGCAGGTCAAAAAAGAAAGGTTATGGAAACTTATCGATTTACAAAAAGAAATATCAGCTAAAATTAATAAAAAACTTGAAGGTAAAATATTTGAGGTCCTGGTGGATAAAAAGTCTAAAAGAAATATTGAAAATCAATTTTCCGGGCGAACAGGGACAAATAAAACTGTGGTATTCACCAGCAAACAAGACTTGTTAGGGGAATTAGTTAAAGTAAATATTGTAAAGTCAACAGCCTGGACTTTATATGGAGAACTAATCGAATGACTAACAATAAGGACAATAATTTACTAATATTATTGGGTCCTACCGGAGTAGGTAAAACAGATGTTTCTATTAATCTGGCTCAAAAAATGCCTGCTCTGGAAATAGTCTCTGCTGATTCTATGCAAATATATAGATATATGGATATTGGGACTGCTAAACCTGCTAAAAACATATTAAAAACCATAAAGCATCATATGATAGATATTGTTGAACCCTCTGATAATTTTGACGTGACACAATACAGCAAATTGGCTGTTGATATAATATTAAATATTTTTAAAGGAGGCAAGATACCAATATTAACAGGAGGTTCCGGGCTATATATTTCCTCAATAATTAATCCGCTTTTTGAAGGACCTGCTAAGAATAGTGAATATAGAAAAATCCTGGAAGAAGAGGCAAAAGAACACGGTAACAAATATTTATATGAAAAATTATCCAAAATAGATCCGATTTCTGCTTCAAAAATTAAAATCAACGATTTAAGAAGGATAATCAGGGCTTTGGAAGTTTATAAATTTACCGGCGAACCTATCTCTTGTTTGCAAAAAAAAGATTCTAATAAAAATTTAAAATTTAAATATCACATTATAGGGCTCAAAAGAGATAAAGAGAATATATATAAAAGAATTAACTTAAGAGTTGATAAGATGGTCAAAGAGGGATTTATAGAAGAAGTTAAAACCTTAAGAGAGATGGGTTACAAAGAAAATTTAAACTCGATGCAGGGTTTGGGCTACAAACAGATAAACAAGTATCTTAACGGTGTATACAGCAAAGAAGAAGCCATTAATCTAATAAAGATAGGGACACGGCATTATGCCAAAAGACAAATTACATGGTTTGAAAATAAAATAGAAAATATTCAATGGATAGATTTAGATGAAAATGATGAAGATGAAGTGCTATCAAAGATAATTGCCAGAATAACGGAAAAATCATAACAGGTAATAACAAATTATATCATCAAGAAATTGAAGGAGAACGAATTATAAGTATTTTATTTAGTAATTTTAAGCAAATTGACAAGAAAGGTCTTTGGTCCTTGATTGTTGAAGATGGCGTCATTCAGACAGTTGCCAATAAGGATGGGTTAGATATTTCAAATCATTCTTTTTCTGATGTGTATGATTTAAAACAAAATTATTTACTCCCATCCTTTACTGATGCCCACATGCACCTTTCCTTATACACCCTCCTTTATTCAGCTATTAATCTAAGAGATTGCCAGTCAATTAAAGAGGTACAGGATAAGTTGAAAAAAGGAATAGGTCGGGAACTAATTGTGGGGTGGGGATTTGATCATGAACAATTTCAGGAAGGAAGAATGCCTACTCGAAAGGATTTGGACAGTATCTCTTCTGAAATCCCTATCTTTATTCTGCGTTTTGATGAGCATATCGGAGTGGTTAATTCTGAAGTCTTAAGACGTTTGGGGATTAATCAGAATATTATATCTCCCGAAGGCGGTAAAATTGGTCGATTTTCAGATGGACAGCCGAATGGAATACTGGTTGATAAAGCCTTACCCACTGAAGAAATATTAAATAATTCCCGGACAAAGAGTTCTATGCAGCAAAATTTATTAAAGGTACAGAAAGAGTTTTTTTGTCAAGGTTTGACTAGTGTTAGTGATATGGGAATTAATTTTGAAACCCTGGATTTTTATCGGGATATGGAAGAAAAAGGTTATCTGAAAATACGGGTACATGTTTACCTTAACGAAGCTTGTCTTAAGGAAAAGAAAAGAATCGAAAAGGAGATGAGTAAAAACGGTCGGGGCTTGGTACAAGTTTGCGGGTTGAAGCTTTTTGTTGATGGGAGCTTTGGAGCATCAAGTGGTGCTCTTTATGAGCCCTATATTAATGAGCCAAAAAATTATGGGCTTATACGTATTCTGCCGAAAAAATTAAACAATATAGCTAAACAAGCGGATGAAATAGGAATGCAGTTATCTATTCATGTTATTGGCGATAGAGCGTTGACTTATGCCCTAGATGCCCTATCTTACACCCGAAATAAATTTTTAAGACATCGGGTAGAACATATTCAGCTGGTAAATGAGGAACATCTAAAAAGGATGAAGCAACAACAGGTTATAGCAGCTATTCAGCCGATATTTGTCAGTACAGATTATCCTTGGGCAGAAAAACGATTAGGCAGAGAAAGAATTCAAAAAGCTTATCCGCTAAAGCGAGTTGTAGAGAAGGGGATAAGGGTTGCCGGTTCTTCGGATTGCCCGGTAGCGAGTGCTGATCCTTTTTTAGGAATATATTTCGCTGTTTCGCATAAAGATTTAGAAGGAAAAGAACTACCTGATTGGGTAAAAAAAGAAAGGATTGGAATAAAGGAAGCATTGAAAATATTTACAGAAGGAGCTTCTTATGCCTTGAATGAGAAGAAAGGACAAATTAAGCAAGATATGCAGGCTGATTTTATCATATTATCAGAAAACCCGCTCCGGTTACCCATCCAAAAAATACCTTCACTTCGAATATCACAAACTTATATTGGTGGTCAATTGGTCTAGACGTAACGGGTTCATAAAAATGACTAAGGGACGTTCGTTTGTTTTATTTAAATAAATAATATGTGTCTCCTGTATATTAAAAATCACAAAACAATAAAAAATATAAATAAATTGGTTGTATTAAGATGTTTTGTGTTGTATACTTATGATAATTATTGCTATTAATTTTTGATTATGGAATTTGCATTTTAACATATATCTATTACTAACAAAGAAAATAAACTTTAAATATAATACAGAATAATATATCTAATAATCATTTACCACTCATTAATCCCTCAAAATGTAAGATAAAAATGTAGTGCCTACTCCAAATAAGAAAAGTAAAAATAAAAATGGAGAGAAATTAGAAAATGACGATTATTCAACCACCTGTATGTGCCCCGAAAGTTAAAGAGTTTATGTTGAAACCGGGGTATTGGACAAAAAAAATCAGAAATGCAGAAAAACTAATTTTAAATGAAGAAGAGATAATAGAATTCAATAAAAAATCCTTTAGAAAAATGAAATCCAAAGGATATGAGGAATGGTTATATGATTTGGAAACATATCCTGAAACAATAACCGGAGAAGAATTATTAAATACCATGAAGACCTATTCCTCTGAAGACGTATTTTCCAATAAATCTTGTTATGATGTCCACGCTAATAAAATTTCAGAAACAGTAAAGAAAGAAGTTCTCCGTCAAGCCAATTTTGACGGTATGCCTGATGAAATTCGAATACGATGGGGTATGTTGGTCAAGAGAGAAGACATAAGGGCTTTCCCTACGGACACTGTATTCGCCGAAGACCCAAAGGGTATCGATTTTGATCTTTTTCAGTTGACCGTCCTGCCTGTGGGGAGTCCGGTAGCAATTTTGCATCAAAGCAAAAATGGAAAGTGGTATTATATTCAAAGCATGATTTATAAAGGATGGGTTAAAAGAGAAAACACCGCTCTGGCAAAAAACAAAAAAGATGTATTTGATTATGTAAATTCAGATAAATTTCTAATGGTAACAGAGAGCAGAATCGAGACAGAGCCCAATCCTTTCATAAATGAAATATCCAATATTTTATTTCAAATGGGAGATAAGATTCCTTTAATTGATTTTGA
>DASRMF010000041.1:0-20615 GCA_035648055.1 Atribacterota bacterium | reverse complement strand
ATGTCTATTTTTGCTGTCCTTGCTGCGACAATACTAGGATTGCCCGACCCATTAGTAACGGCCCGTGAGGCTGGTATTTTTCGCAACTATAAGATTAATGGTGTGCCGGCTTTATCGATTCTGGTCATTCCGGCATTAACCACTATTATACATTCTTCAGTAGTGACTATGATCATTGTTACTACAGCTCCCTTGTTCTTTAATGCACCGTTGCCTGTCAATTGGCTTTATTTTATCGTGACATTCATGGTGACTGCTTTTGCCTGTGCCGGATTAAGTGTGCTGATTGGAGTAATTTCCTCCAGTTCGCGTATGACAGTGTTGTGGTCGCAGTTGGTTTTCATCCCTTCGATGATTTTGGGTGGCATGATGGTGCCCTTCAGCATGTTACCAGGATCAATAAGTAAAATCGCTCTTCTCTTACCGGCTACCCATGCTATGAATGCTTTTCGAGGACTGGCTCAAAATTTAACTGCCGATTTTAATCCAATAGGGTCACTTATTATCCTATTGACGAGCGGAGTGTTGGCATTTGGGTTGGCAATCTATCTATTTAACTGGGACAGACGCAATGCAGCTCAGCCCGGACATCCTCTCATGGCGTTATTGATTTTACTGCCGTATGTCATTGGAATATTTATCTTATCGTAACCCAAAACAAGAAAAGAAGATAAATAATTTTATTTGCATAATCAGATCTTTTTCTTATTCTTTCTCAAAATATTTTTTTACTTTTGCTACAATTTGTGGTTCAGTCAACTTATCGGTTGTCTCAATATCGGAGATCTTGTCTAAAAACACATTGTTTTTTTCTATTTCTTTCTTTAACTCAATTTTTGCTTCACCCGGACCGAAAATAAAAATTTGTTTTGCGTCTTTAAGTAAATCAATAATATGTTGAAAATAGATATTAAGATGTTTACTATAACGAAAATCTCTTTTGCTTTCTGAAGTAGCACTTTGTATACCCCAGGGTGCATTAGATCGGGAACCGCCTTTTAGTCGAAATCGTCCTTCGATATCTGATTCTACATGAATAACCTGGTGGCTTCCATCTATTAAGCTGACAACAATAGCCTTTTCATGATCAACCCATAAGCCATATAACTTTTCCATTTTCATTCCTCCTAATATTATAATAAAGAAATTATTTATATTATGAACTCAGAAAATACTCTAAAATAAAATGTGTCAGGGGACGGTGGTTAATACTCTGCAATTAAGTCACTAATTTGATATAATTATACCACGAAAAGAGGTACTTAATTATAAAATTTGGACAACAAGTGATAGTTAAAAGGTGGAGGCTTACTCTGGAAGGTCTTTTTCTTTAATTAAAATATGAGATGATTATTACCTTTATCATTATACAAAGAAAAGGTGGAAAAATATTTAATTCAGTAAATGAACTTGTGAGGCCTGACCCCTAATCTTCCTACAAAAAAGAAGGATTTTTTACAACTTTGTTGAATATATAATTATAATTGCGACCCAAAAAGTACACAAAATAGTAATGTCCCTAATTAAATTAATTATAACATAATTAAGTAGAATAATATAAATTTAATGTTATTTTTCCAAAGCTTTAGTGGATGTCTAACGGGTTTAAAATTATAAATAGCATCTAGCATAGAATTATCTGAATCAATCAGGATAGTCAAATTATTTTCTTTATACCAGAATAAGAATATATGGGAAGAGAGCATAACAGTGTTAAGGTAATTTAGTAACACAACTTGAAATTAGTACACATGAATTATACCCAAACATTGAATTGAATATAATAGAGGATAAATAAATGAAAAGAACAATATGCTTGTTATTAATTTTAATCTTTATCCTGCAGATATTTAGTATCACCTCGTTTTCATCTCCCGTGAATGTAAGGGAATATCTTAACGATAAATTCCCTGCTATCTTTAGTTTCTATCTTGCTTCCCTGGAAGATCTTGACACATATGAGACAGAATTTATCGACTTATTGGAAAAATTACCGACAAATGAACAGAGGACTTATGCCAGGGAAGTTTATAAAAATGGCTTTTCCATAGAGCTTTTAGATGAATTAAAACAATGGCAGAAAACAGAGGAAGCACCATCATGGCAGAAAACAGAGGAAGCACCATCTTTGAAGGTAGCCTATCCCTCGCGATCAGGGCAGAGGATAGGGGGCAGCCCTCTTTTTGTCTTTGGTACAACTGACCCTTCACCCGCAGTAAAAGTTACCGTCAATGATGAGGAAGTGAAAAAGTTCGATTTCAGGACCGGTAATTTTCTTACCCTGGTAGAGGTGCCAAAAGAGGAAGAGTTTTCGATTGTTGTTGCTGCCAGCAGGGGCGGAGAACGAACATTAATCGAAAGAACGGTAATCTACCCGCGTTTGTGGGAGGAGTTACCGAGAAATCCGATGACCATTCATTCTACTCATGTGCAACCCAAACAGGATCAGGTGCTCAGAGAAGGTGATAAGTTGAAAGTTATCATTCAGGGTAGCCCGGAAGCCGAGGCGGTGTTCCGGATTGGTGACAGTTCAAATGAAGTTTTCATGCAGGAAGTGAACGATTTGCCCTCACCCCTGGAAGGTCAAGGGATCTATATGGGAAGTTATACAGTTCAAGCCGAAGATGTTCCCTTTTTGAGAGAAACATCACCTCAGATTATCACAGTTACTCTAAGGAGGGAAGATAAGGAGGTCAGCCGAGAATTGCCGGGTAAGGTTCGTTTTGCTTCTGGTCTTCCCCCACGTATCGTTGAAGTTACAGGCAATCGAACCAGGATATATCAGGTTGAAGAAAATTCCTTTATTCTCCACAGCTCTACCCTGGGCGGGGATGGTCTGCCCACCCAGATGGTTGGTTATTATATTCTCCCGGGAACCCGATTGGAAGTCATCGGGGTTGCTGGAAACTATCTGCGTGTAAACCTGGGTGTAAAAAATTATCTGATTTACCAGGGCGATGTCAAAGAAATGGGGAATGTAATTAATAAACCTTTTACCGGACTTTCCAAAATAGGACTGAATGAAACCAAGAATGAGGTTGAGATCCGTTTTAATACTCGGGAATGTATTCCCTTTCTTATAGAAGATGAGCCTCAACAGCTCAGATTGATTTTGTATGGTGTTAAAAAAAGTGAGAATATTATACAAGAAGGGGAAGCGCCTTCTGTACAAAAAATTGAAATTGAGTCTCCTGTTCAAGATGAATCCGATGCAGCAGCAATAACCATTGGAATGAAGCAACCGCTGGCTGGATTTGATTACCGTTGGGAGGGGACGGAATTGGTAATTAGTGTACGTAAACTGCCCCAGATTTCAGAAGATAATCCCCTACGAGGGCGAATTATAGTAATTGATCCGGGACACGGAGGTGAATCTTCGGGTGCTATCGGTCCCGGGGATATTCATGAAAAAGATGTAGTGTTGCAAATCGGTAAGTTTCTCCAGAGCATGCTTAAAGATAGAGGGGCAGAGGTAATCATGACCCGTACCGAGGATGTAAATGTGGATCTCTATGAACGTATAAACAGTGCCCTTGAGCATAATGCCGATCTTTTCATAAGTATTCATGCCAATGCACATGCTGAGGGAGCAGATGCCATTAATTATCATGGTCATATGACACTTTATAACTATGCTTATAATCAGAAACTGGCCGAAATTATACTGGATAATCTAGTGAAAAGGATAGGACTTCCCCGGACAAGAGTTTGGAAAAGAAGTGACCTTGTCGTATTAAGGCGTCCACAGGTCCCAAGTGTTCTGGTTGAGGCAGCATTTATGATGCATCCGGATGATAATTGGTATCTCCTTCAACCCAAGTATCAGAGAGAATTTGCCGAAGTGATCATGAATGGTATGATCGATTATTTCCTTAGCTTGTAAATTAGAATAAAATTAATGGGGTCTAAAATTATAAATAACTCCTAACAAATAGAATATCTGAATCAATTAGGATAGTCAAAAATTTTTCTTTCTACCAGAATAAGAACATATAAATAATACACTAATATAACTAATAGAAAACTAATAAGGGCAGACACCTATTGGAAAATAAGTTCCAAAATTTAAAAAAGACAAAAAATATCGCTAGTATTATACAAAGAAAAGGTCGATAAAAATCTTGATTCAGTATATAATATTAAGCATAAAGAAGATAAAAGTATTATAACCGAACCAGATTTCTCTATAGTACCAATATGGAAAGATAACCGTCCTGGGTTCGGGAATAAACAAGATACAGCGAAAGTTTAAAAAAGAAAGGAGATGTCTAATATGAATACCTTAGGTTGGATAATAACGGTAATTGTATGTATCTACATTGCTGTATGCTTTGGCAAGGTAGCAGGCAAGTACGGTAAAAACCCGATTCTTTTCGGCATATTATCTATCATTTCGCCGATAAACCTGATTATTTTAGGTTACTGGGCATTCTCGGATTTTGGAAGCCAGAAAAAAGCGTGAGTGTTGGCAAGGAAGGAGAAAAGTGGAGTTTCAATATCAGTAATAGAATATTAATATTTGAAAAGAGGTAAGCAAATGTCACTAAAAGAAACTTTGATGGAATTAGGTAAAGGATTTCCGGCTGAATTTAAAGAGCAGAAAGATGGATCTCTGGTCCTTCAGTTTGTCATTGCTGAAAGAAAAGCGTTTCTTTCTAAAAAAAATTAACCTATAAAAGCAAAATAAGAGTTAATGATGAGAAAAAAGAAGTAACCTTTTTTGAGATGTTGAGTGAATCAAATTCAGGGCTTTCTGCCGGTTCCGGTTTCGAGTTTAAAAAAGAGACCTATGGGGTTAAAGGAAAAGAACGTGAAGGTGGGATAGAAGAGATGTCGAACCTGTTTGGGAAAAAATATCAATATTCCTTTGATTATAAAAAGATAAGAGAAGCCATCAAGGAAGAAGCCCAAAAAACAGGTTATTTTTTTTCTGTAAAACTTATGGAGAAATCTGTATAATTTAAGAAAAGGGATTGGGGCCGGGCTTTGCGAGTTCATAAAATCTAAGATGTAGAAATGTGAATTTGTGAATCCTGGCCCCGAATCTTTTGTTAATCGGGGTATGATAGCGAAAAGTAGAGCGTGACAAGGACCATCCCTTGACACATGAGAATTAGTATCGGTAAAACCCGAAAAAAAAGAGCAACAAAAATGAAAGGGAAAGGTTATTAATGATAAATAGAATTGACGATAATAGATTTTGGCTAAACCTAGATAAAAATAAGAAAAAAACGGGAAGGATATTTTGCTTAATAGCCCTTATAGTGGTTATTCTAATCTTTCCTGCGGCAGGGGCGGGAAAGGCAACAGCGGCAGTAAAGCTGGGAAACGAAGTTTTATTAGAAAGTTATTCTTATCTTATCGAAGGTAAAAAGGTGGGATTGGTTACCAATCAAACGGGTGTGGACAGTAGGGGGATTAGTTTTATTGATATTTTAACTGCTACCAAGGGCATGAAACTGGTCGCTCTTTATAGTCCCGAGCACGGTATCGACGGAACCACCAGAGCCGGTGCGTCGGTGAATTCCTATATACATCCCCGGTACGACATCCCTGTTTATAGTCTCTACGGTAGTACCAGGATGCCTACCTATGAGATGTTGCTGAAAATCGAAGTACTCCTTTTTGATATTCAGGATATCGGCGCTCGTAGTTATACCTATATGTCCACTCTGCAGTACTGCCTGGTGGCAGCGAAGAAGTATAATAAACCGCTCATCGTTCTCGATCGCCCCAACCCCCTGGGAGGGATGATCGTGGAGGGACCTGTGCTGGAAGACCCTTATAAATCTTTTATGGGGGTGGACAACCTGCCTATGGCTCACGGTATGACCGCCGGGGAATTAGCCCTTTTCTTTAACCGCAATATCGGCGCTGATCTGACTGTTATTCCCATGGAAGGTTATCATCGGGATATGACCTTCCATGATACTGGCCTGCCTTTTGTGCAGACTTCTCCCAACATTCCCGATCTTAACTCCCTTTATGGCTACATGGTGACCGGATTAGGAGAGGGGACAGGTGTTTTTCAGGCGGAGAAATTCTGTTGGGTTGGCGGTAAAGGTCTCGATGCCGTTCGCTTTGCCGAACTGCTCAACGGAGCGGGGTTGCCCGGAGTGCTCTTTACCCCGGAAATACGGGGAACAGCGGGGGGTGTTCGCCTGGAGATCCGCGATCCATATCGCTTTAATCCGGCGAAGAGCGGTATTTATGTCCTGGCCTACGCCTTTATACTGGGAGATTTTAAGGTTCCCAAGAGCACTCCTGATAATGTTGTCATATTTGACAAAGTAATGGGGACTGACCAGATTGGCCGATACCTGGAAGAAGGGCTCACGCCGCAGCAGATTGTTGCCTGCTATACCCCTGCGCTTGAGAACTTTAAACAGGAGCGGGAACAATATCTTCTCCCTCAATACGGCGGACCGGTTAATAGCGGAATAAATGAGTAAGGAATTATAGTTCAAGCTTCACAAATCCACATTTTAGGTTTTATATTTTGAGAAATGTCAATGGGATGGTTCTTCTGACAATGAAATACAAAAGAAATAAGAGAGATTTTTTATTATCAGTAACTATTTTATTGGGATTATCTTGATTGGAATAAGAAGATTCTTCTGCTATTCCAGAGATGATTTCTTCTTTTTCTTCCGGTAGTTTTTCTGCAGGGCGATAAAGAATATTTTCTTTATCCAATAGAACTATCTGATAAAGATTATGGTCATATAGGAATTTTATCGAATATATTATATAGATTCTTAAAAGGGAAAATTAAACTTTAAATATTAAAAATGGCTAATCGGATTGATAGCTGACCAAAAGATTGATAGAATATCAAACAAAGAACAAAGGGAGTGATTAAGGTAAGTATATTTTTCGTGGAGACTCATACTCATCTTGATTTAATAAAAAGAAATGCCGAAGAAGTAGTTAGGGAGGCAGCAGAAAAGAAAGTAACCAAGATGGTTACCGTAGGGATTGATTTGGAATCCAGTAAAATAGCCCTGGAATTTGCCTCTCGTTTTGAAGAGGTTTATGCAGCAGTTGGATACCATCCTAATGAGGCTAAATTAATAAGTGAGCAGGGATGGAAAGAATTGGAGGGATTAACCCATAATTCAAAAGTGGTAGCTATCGGGGAAACCGGTTTAGATTACTACAGAAGACGCAGTACTATCAGGCAACAGATGGAAGCTTTTAAAAAGCATTTAAATTTAGCCCGTAAATTAGATTTACCGCTTATTATTCACGATAGAGAAGCTCACCGGGATACCTTGAAGATTCTGGCTGAGGAGGCCAAGGACTTGAAAATACTTCTGCACTGTTTTTCCGGAGATTTGGATATGGCTAAGGTATGTATAGAGCGAGGTTATTATCTGGGGATAGGCGGAGTGGTTACGTTTAAGAATGCTAAAACATTACAAATGATTACCAAAGAGATTCCTTTAGAAAAAATTCTTTTAGAAACAGATTCTCCGTTTTTAGCCCCACATCCTTTTAGGGGGAAACCAAATGAACCAAAATACATCCCTCTGATTGCCGAAAAGATTGCGGAAATAAAAGGAATTAGCCTGGAAGAAGTAGCAAAGAGAACTTCTGCTAATAGTAAAGAAATATTTGGGATCTAATTTAAAAAATTTGACATAATAGCGAAAGAAATGTATTATATTTAATAATATCTAATTAATTAAAAATGGTTGGCTGAATAAAAATGAAAACCGGGACACAAAGCAAAAATAAGGTGATTTTTAACTACTACTACCACTATTATTATTACTATTATCTCGAGGGGGTATATGCCTAAGGGATAAATAGTAATGCTGATTTAGATTGCTATTATCAAAAACGAAACCATAGGCATGTGCCCCCCAAGGCATCCCTGTGGTTTTTCTTTTTATACACTAAAAAGTAGGGCCATAGGTGTTTTTAATTTTAACATCTTTGGCCCTACTTTTATTTTCTGAGAGAAAATATTAATTTCATGTCGATAAAGAGAAAGGAGGGGATTGAAATGTAGGATTAAATATGGAATAAGTGGAATATTGTAAAAAGTAATTTAAAAAATATAAAAATAAAAAGGAGAAAAAATTATGAAAAAGATGAAATTAAATATTGTTAAAACTATGTCAATTTTATTATTGGTGATAGCACTTATGATTATCGGAGGAGTATCATCCTTAGCCGAAGCTAAACCTTTGGTAATTGGTGTAACTCAGATTGTAGAACATCCTGCTTTAGATGCTGCCCGCGATGGCTTTATAGCTGCTTTGGAAGAAGCAGGATTTAAAGAAGGTGTGGATGTTGTCTATGATTTACAAAATGCACAGGGTGATTTTAATAATGCCATTTCTATCGCACAAAAATTTAAAGATGATAAGGTAGATATCATTTTTGCGATTGCCACTCCTACCGCTCAAGCAGCATTACAAGTTAACAATGAGATTCCCATAATCATTACTGCAGTAACAGATCCGGTAGCAGCAAGCTTAGCTAAAAGTTGGGAAAGTTCCGGAAATAATGTTACCGGAATGAGTGATGCCGCTCCAAACAAACAGCAGGTTGAATTAATTCTACGTTTTGTGCCGGAGGCTAAAAATGTAGGTACTATTTACAATGCGGGTGAAGCAAATTCTGTCGTTCAGGTTGAGGTAGCAAAAGCAGTTTGCAAAGAACTGGGCCTTAATTTAATCGAAGTATCTGTAAGTAATTCCAGTGAAGTATTAATGGCGGCTCAATCTTTAGCTGATAGGGTGGATGCTATCTACATCGTTACAGACAATACGGTGGTATCAGCCTTGGAATCTGTAATTAATGTATGTAATCAAGAAAAGATAGCTTTGATTGTTGCAGATCCGAGCTCGGTTGATAAAGGCGCTTTGGCTTCCTATGGTATCGATTATTTTTCCCTGGGGAAGAAATCCGGAGAATTTGCACTTAAAATAATTAAGGGCGCAAAACCTTCTGATATTCCTCTTCAGATGATTACTGACCCTAAGGATTTACAGTTTGTAGTGAACCTGGATACAGCAAAAACCATCGGACTCACTGTAAGTGAAGAAATAATAGCAGAAGCAGATAAGATTATTCAAGATGGTAAAGTCCAGGGTGAATAATCCCTTATTGAAAGAGAGGATCAGGTAATATGTCGATAAGTCTTTTATTGCATGCATTGGAACAAGGGTTGGTTTTTGGAATCATGGTGTTGGGAGTATTTATTACTTACAAGATCTTAGATTTTCCTGACTTAACCGTTGAAGGTAGTTTTCCCTTAGGTGCTGTAGTAGTAGCAAAAGTTATTTTTTCGGGAGGGGACCCATTATGGGGTACATTTTTAGCTATGATAGCCGGTTCCCTTGCCGGTTTATTGACCGGATTATTACACACTAAATTAAAATTGACCAATCTTTTATCTGGAATTTTAACCATGACTCTTTTATATTCGGTCAATTTAAGAATTATGGGAAGGCCAAATATTCCTTTATTAGGGAAAATAACCTTAATAGGAGAAATAAAAAACTATTTTCCTCATTTGTCGATAGATTATCTGATTCCTTTCTTTTTCCTATTTCTGGTTGTTATCATAAAATTTGTGACAGATTATTTCTTGTCTACAGAAATAGGATTGACTATTATTGCGACCGGTGACAATGAACAAATGATAAAGAGTTTAGGAGTGAATACAGATTTAACGAAAATTATGGGTCTTTGCATTTCTAATGCTTTGGTAGGTTTATCCGGGGCACTTTTTGCTCAATATTCCGGATTTGCTGATGTTAATATGGGTTTAGGTACTGTTGTTTCGGGATTAGCCTGTGTAATTATTGGTATTAGTATTATAAAAATACCTACTATTTTTTGGAGAACCATTGCCGTATTGGTTGGTTCCTTGATTTATCGTTTTCTAATGATTGTTGCTTTGCGTTATGGGTATAATCTTGGTTTTAAGCCGGGAGACCTGAAATTGATTTCCGTTTTATTGGTAATAATAGCTTTAAGTGTTCCCTTTATTAAACATAAACTTAATTTTGCAGATAGATTTAATTTAGGAAGAAAAGATCTTCAAAACAATAATGGAAAGGAAGTTTAATCTATGCTGATAATTAAAGGATTGACTAAATATTTTGCTAAAAATAGTCCTCATGAAACTTTGGCTTTGGATAATTTTGACTTGCGGATTAAAAAAGGTGATTTTGTTACGATTATCGGCAGTAATGGTGCTGGCAAGTCAACATTATTAAACTTAATTGCTGGAACTCTACAGCAAGATAAAGGGGAAATAAGATTATCAGGAGAGCTGATTAATAATCAACCTGAATATCAAAGAGCTCGTTGGATTGGAAGGGTTTTTCAGAATCCACTTTTGGGTACTGCTCCTTATATGACTGTTGAGGAAAATTTATCCCTATCTTTAAAAAGAGAAAAAAGAGGGTTACGCTTGGGGATTAATAAAAATTTACGCAATTTCTTTCGGGGAAAACTAAGTGAATTAAGTTTAGGACTGGAAGATAATATCTCAAAAAAGGTGGGCTTGCTTTCCGGAGGGCAACGACAGGCAATGACCATGCTGATGGCTACCATGTTTAAACCCAAGGTTTTACTTTTAGATGAACATACCGCAGCTTTGGATCCGGAAAGCAGTAAAAAAATTTTGAAATTGACGAAAGATTTAGTTATGGATCGACAGGGAGAATTAATAACTTTAATGGTTACCCACAACATGAAACAAGCTCTGGAAGTGGGTAATCGAACGATAATGATGGATAGAGGACATAATATTTTTGATATTCAAGGAGAAGAAAGAGAAAAGATTAATGTGGATGACTTAGTAAGACAGTTTTCAATATTAGGCAATCGAAAAGATAAGTATATAGAAGATAGAATGGTCTTGATATAACCTATTATATTTGATATAAATAAAAAGAGTCTTGTGTTTGTATTGCGTACAATTCAAGACTCTTTTTTTGTTTAGATTAGCTTTTTGTATTATAATAAGAAAGAATAGAACTATATAAATATTTTAAAAGGTTAATATAAACTTTTTTATTCCGGTTCCTGGTTTTTTTCTTATATTTTTTTAACCATCCAACCAGGTAACAAGTGTTATAATGTGTAACATGTGGTAAGTAACCTGTAATAAATATCTGTTTTTATAATTTCAAGAATTTAATCTTATTACTAATTACATGTTACTTGTTACTGTATCTATGCGAGATGCAAGATACTAATTTTAGAAAAAGGAGAAAATGTCTTGACGAAAAGATTATATTATCAAGATTCTTATTTAAAAGAATTTAAAGCTAAAGTTTTAAAGAAAATAAAAATAGATAACCAGCCGGCGGTTGTCCTGGATGAAACCGCTTTTTATCCTACCTCCGGAGGCCAACCCTATGATGTTGGAGTTATCCAGGATGTTCCGGTTGTTGAAGTTGTAGAAGAGGGCGATGAGATAATTCATATTTTAAAAGAAGAGCTAAAAGAAGAAATAAATTCCGAAGTGATTGGAAAGATAGATTGGGAGAGAAGATTTGATCATATGCAGCAACATCTAGGGCAGCATATTTTGTCCGGGGCTTTAATAGAGATATATAGTGCTGAAACCGTATCTTTTCATCTGGGAGAAAATGTTTGTACTTTGGATATTGCAAAAGAAAAGCTAACCGAAGAGGAAGTTAAAAAAGCAGAGGAATGTGCCAATGAAATTATCTTTAATAATAGACCTGTAAAATGCTATTTCGTGGAGGGAGAAGAGGAGTTAAAGAGATTAAATTTAAGGAAGATGCCGGGAAGAAAAGGAAAGATAAGAATAATCGAAGTGGAAGATTTCGACCTTTCTGCCTGTGGAGGAACTCACTGTCGGACAACCGGGGAAGTGGGGTTGATTAAAATTACTAAATGGGAAAAGAGAGGAGAAAAAATTCGCCTGGAGTTTATCTGTGGCTGGCGGGCATGGGGAGATTATTTCTGGAAGAATGAATTGATCAAGAATATTTCCAATAAATTAACCATCAAGGATTCCGAACTGGGGGAAGCGATAGATAGGATGCTTCAGGAGCAAAAAGAAATTAGAAAGGAATTAAAAGAATTTAAAGAAAAATTACAGGAATATGAAGCAAGAAATTTAATCAATGAATCCTCTTTGGTAGATGATGGAATAAAGATTATAAAGAAAGTGTTTGAAGAGAAAAATTTTCAAGAAGTAATGGGATTAGGGCAGAAGATAATTAATCTGGATGATAATGTAGTTGTATTAGCTGGTATTAAGAGTAAAGAAGAGGGAGAAGGGGCTAAGATATTGTTTGCCTGCTCCAGGGCTTTGAAATATGATATGAATAGATTAATTAGAGAAGCGGGGAAATTTATCGAAGGCCGGGGAGGCGGAGCACCCAATATTGCTCAAGCCGGAGGGAAAAGGGCTGAGGGGATTCATGAAGCTTTAGATTTTGCTTTGACGAATTTAAAAGATTTTGTAAAAAAATGAGCATATAAAAAATGAGCATATAAAAAATGAGAAAAAATAAAAAATTAATAAATAAATTAGTTTTTGTGATAGTTTTTCTTTTGATGGTCTTCTTGTTGGTAAGCCTTAATTCATTTTCTGCCGAAAGAGATTTAGATAAGGAGCAGAAATTAGGGAAGAAACTATCTGAAGATATTGAGAAAAAATATGAAGTGGTTGAAGATTTAAATCAAAATTCATTAATTACTGAGATTGGTAATAAATTAGCCAAAGCTTCTGAGATGAGAGAGATGGAATTTCACTTTAAGATATTAAAGGAAGACGGACCCAACGCCTTTTCTATTCCGGGTGGATATATTTATGTAACTTATGACCTTTTTGATTATATCCAGTCAGATGATGAACTTGCCGGTATTTTGGCTCACGAAATTGCCCACGTAATCCACAATCATGCCTTAAAGCAAACCAGAGATAATACTAAATTTACCTTGTTAACTATTTTAGCCGTTCTTTTAACCAGGGAGCCGGATGTAGCTGTATTAGGTAAGTTAACTACTATTACCTTTCTGAATCAGTATAGACGAGAGTATGAAGAGGAAGCAGATTTAACCGCCATAGATCTCTTAATTAAGACGGGATATAATCCGGTAGGTTTTTTAACTTTTTTGGAAAGATTGTATGCCCGGGAAATGTTTAAACCTGTACTACATTTGGGAATATTTCAAACTCATCCTGAAACTGAAAATAGGATTAATTATGTGAAAGATATGCTTACAGAGAAGGGGATAGATATCGATAGGCGGGCTACCACCGATTATCTTAAAGTGAGCTCTAAATATATATTAAAAGATTCTTTTTATACCGGTGTTATCTGTATTGATGATATTCCTGTGTTAACTCTAACTTTTTCCAAGAGAGAGGGAATTTATCTTAAAATAATTGAAACCAGTCAAAATCTGGATAGATTTCTTAGTATCGATTTGTTTCCTTATGAGATAAATGTTTCTGTAGAGGGAAGTAAATCTACACTACTCATTCGGAATAACAGGATAATCTCCTTAGATGATTCAGAAATAGTTTATTTAGGAAAAACCGCAGAAGAAGTATTGCGGGAAACTAAAGATAAAATAAGGCAGGTACTTTGGGAGTTCAGACTTAACATGCCTTTTGATATTAAGAGAAATTTAGAAGATTAAATAGAGATAAAAAAATATTTTATTTGATTTTACAGAAAAAAATGCCCATCCTTTGTTAGGAATGGGCATTTTTTCATTTTAATTTATTTCATTAAATACAAATTTCTTATGTTCGTTCTAGTTTAAAATACTCCTATGCTTTTAAGGAAGACTATAAAAATAGCAACCGGAGCAACATATTTAATGAGGAAACGATAACCGCCGCCTAAAGTAATTCCACCTTTTGCACCAATATTTCCTTCTTCAATTGCCTTACCAGTTCCCCAGTACCAGCCGATGAATATACAGAGTAAAAATCCGCCTAAAGGTAGAAGTACATTAGAGGCTATAAAATCGAGAGAATCTAAGAAATCTCTTCCTCCGATAAATTTATAACTAGACCATACACCTTGGCCCAAAGAAGACGGGACACCTAATAAGAAAATAACAAAACCCATTATCCAAACTGCTTTCTTACGGTTCCATTTTTTTTCATCGATGAAGTAAGCACAGACTACCTCAAGTAGGGAAATAGCTGATGTAAGGGCAGCGATGGTCAGCAGGAAGAAGAATAAAATCCCGAAGAGATGACCAATTGCTCCCATAGATGCAAATACAGCCGGAACAGTTATAAAGGTTAATGCTGGTCCTGTACCTGGTTCTAATCCAAAAGCAAATACTGCCGGGAAAATGGCCAAACCTGCAAGGAGAGCGATAGCAGTATCCGTTCCAGCAATCCAGTAAGAGTTGGCAGGAATATCCTGGTCCTTTTTAAGATAACTACCATAAGTTATCATGCAGCCCATTCCCAAACTTAGCGAGAAGAAGGCCTGTCCTAAGGCAGCTAAAATTCCCTCCGCACTTAATTTGCCAAAATCTGGTTTCAGATAGAAAGATACCCCTGCACCTGCTCCGGGTAGAGTTAATGCACGGACAATTAAGACCAACAATATTACTACTAAAGCAGGCATTAAAATCTTTGAATATTTTTCAATACCCTTTTCAATACCAGCTGAAACGACGCCTATACACATAATCATAAATATTGCGTGCCAAATAATAGGGGTTACAGGAGAAGTAATAAAACCAACAAAAACGTCAGCAGGATTAGCACCGGCTGCCATATATGCACCTGATTTAAAGATATAGGCTGTTGCCCATCCGGCAATAACTGAGTAGTAAGATAGGATAACAAACCCGGCTATAATTCCCATTAATCCGACAATCCACCAGGAACTCTTCGGTACTAATTCTTTAAATGCTCCAAGTGCATTTTTTCCGGATTTACGGCCTACCAATAATTCTGAATTCATAATAGGAATACAAACTAAAACGACAAAAAGTAAATATACTAATACAAATGCTGCACCACCATATAATCCGGTGATATAAGGGAATCTCCAAATGTTTCCCAGACCGACGGCTGAACCGGCAGCTGCTGCTATAAAACCAAATTGCGAACTCCAGTTGCCTCTTTCTTTAATTTCCATTTAAAAAACCTCCTTGTTTTTTATTTTTTTTGTAAAATTCAATGAATTTTTAATAAATTAATAAGTATATAATATTTCGCGAAACTCCTAAGATAAGTATTTTACTATTTTTTTCAGTAGCATCACCACCCTTTGTTTTAATAAAGTGAAATCTGCAAGTAGACAAGTAGAATAGATTGTTTGGATAAAAATAAGTATAGTTCATAAAAATAAAAACAATAATACTCTTTAATTATTATATTACGACATAAATTTAGAAAATCCTTCTTTTTTTTGAAAATATTTGAAAATTTTTTAAAAAATTAATTTAATCAGTTTTAAATGAGTATTTAAATAAGCCAATTTACTTAAATGTTATATTTGAAAAGGTACAGGAGTAAAAGATAAGACACAGAAAATTAAGGCGCAGATTCCCAATATTTTTCTTCTTTTATCTAATGGCGTGAAATCATCTAATGGTGGAGGGTGATTAAATCCAAATATAAGAAGTAAGATAAATAATAAGGACCACGCCGGATTAACAAATATACAGATAAGGCCTAAAATACCCAAAGTTATATAATAAGCAATTTTACTATTTTTACTGAACAAGGAATAAATTATGTGTCCGCCATCTAATTGTCCAACCGGAAGGAGATTTAAAGCAGTTACAAACAATCCTACCCAGCCCGCATAAGCTATAGGATGCAGGATTATATCCTGCCCTTCCGGAAGATGACCAAACATGATTTTTTCTATAAATGAGAATAGTATGGAGCTTCCCAGAGGAAGAACCGGTCCTTCGATTTCTGAAATTACTGCTACTTCTGATAATTTAAGCCCGATTATTATAGTAGGGATAGTGAGGACTAAACCTACAAAAGGTCCGGCTATCCCGATATCAAATAAAGCTTTACGATTGGGCATAATTCCTTTCATTTTAATAACTGCCCCTAAAGTACCAAAAGGAGATAGAGGGAAGGGGATAAAAAAGGGAAGAGTTACTTCTACCCCATATCTTCTACTAACAAAGAAATGTCCTAATTCGTGAGTAAGTAGAATAGTGATTAAAAATAGGGCATACCAGATACCGCCTACAAAAAAACAAGAAACTATAGTCAGAAGAAATAAAATTAAGTGTAAAATTACTCTTCACCTCGTTGTATTATATCGCTTTCTAATCGGTATAAATTTATTATATATTACTCTTTTATATTTATAAAGGCAAAAATATTAGCATCGAGCATCGCGTATTGCGTAAAAAAAGAAAAGATTCGGGAAAAGATAAGATAGAATAAAAATTAAAATCGGATTACTTCTTTTTAATTTTTTTGTTTTGGAGTAAAATGGGAATAGGAAATTAGTTTTGGATAAGGATACTATTAAGTATGAATAAAGATGGAAAAAAAGTAAGGGCACATCTTTTAATTTCAGGGATAGTCCAGGGGGTAGCTTTCCGTTATTATACCCAGGATATTGCCCAAAGCTTAGGGGTAAAAGGATGGGTTAGGAATTGTTGGGATGGTAAAGTAGAGATAGTTGTGGAAGGAGAGGAAGGAAAAGCAAAAAAGCTAATAAACTGGTGTTATCAGGGACCGGGAAGTGCAATTGTAGAAAAAATAGACATAGAATGGGAAAAATACAGAGGAGAATTCAATTCTTTCGGTATTAGGTGATAGAGGATTTACTTTAATAATCACGAATTATATTAAGAAGGAAATATTATAAAGAGAAAGCAAGATTAAAAATATTTTTTAATCCATTGGTTTTTATATTATAATTTATAGGACACTACTGGGTTAAGAATAAATTTTTCATAGTTTAAATGAATATAAAATTTAAAAGGATTTTAAAAAGTGAGTAAAGATTTTAAACCTAAACTGAAGAAGCCGAAGTTTAAGGAAGATTTGGAAATTACCGTAACCATATTAATAATGATATCGGTTTTTTATGTGCTGACTTATTTAGGTGTAGATAAAATATTGACTACGGCTATTGTAGCTTTATTGGGAATTTTTATGGAGGTAGCCAGGCAGGTCTTTTCTCAAGCTATATTTATCCTTCAATCAATTCCCTATATAGGTCCGATTGTAGCCAAAGTAATAGTCTGGCCCTTTTTTATTACCATAAATGGAATAGCCTATCTGGTTACATTAACCTTTATCAGAATTAGGGGAGTTAAAGAAGTAGCCAATGCCCGGCTTTTAACTACTGTTTTTCTCATTGGGATGTTGTTAGGATTTATTTTAGGACGGGTTATTAAGTTTATATAAATTAGTAAAACAGTATCGCGTATATAGTATTGAGTATATAGTGAGGAAGGGATAAAGAAGAAAATAGATGCAAGGTGTAAAAACAGTATCGAGTATCGCGTATTGCGTAAAAAAGAAATAGAAAGATGTAGGGGCGTATTGCATCTCGTAAAAAAAATAGTAAAGTATAATATGGGGAACGGTGCATCGTACCCACAGTAAACGGAAATAATACAAAGACAGAGAGGGCACAATTAAAGAATTTATAGAACGAATTGTAAAAGAAGATGCCCAAGAGATAGCTTTGAAGCAATAAACAAAATAAGAAATACTAAAGTTGACAAAATAACTCATATATAATATAATTTTTTCAAGTTGTTATTTAGGAAGGCACAAAAGACATAAAAAGGGGAAGTGTTTTTATGAAAAGAATTTATATGGATCATGCAGCAACCACCTCTACGGATGTAGAAGTAGTTAAGGCAATGGAGCCCTATTTCACTTTAAAATATGGGAATCCTAATAGCATTCACTCCTTTGGGCAGGAAGCAAGAGAAGCAGTAGAAGAAGCCAGGGGAAAGGTAGCTCATTTAATCGGAGCAAATTCTTCAGAGATTGTTTTCACTGCCGGGGGAACAGAAGCAGATAATTATGCCATAAAAGGAATAGCCTGGGCTAACCAAAAAAAAAGGAATCATATAATTACTTCGAAGATTGAGCACCATGCGGTACTGCATTCCTGTCAGTTTTTGGAGAAACGGGGGTTTAAGGTTACTTATTTATCGGTTGATAAATATGGTTTTGTGGACCCGGAGGAAGTTAAAAAAGCGATTACTGATAAGACAATATTAGTAACCATTATGCATGCTAATAATGAAATCGGCACCATTGAAGCGATTAAAGAAATAGGAAAAATAGTCAAAGATGCAGGAGTATATTTTCACACTGATTCAGTACAAACTGCCGGCCATATTCCTATAGATGTAAATGATTTAGGAGTAGATATGTTATCGATGTCCGGACATAAATTTTACGGCCCTAATGGTGTAGGGGTACTGTATCTAAGGAAGGGAACGAAGATAGTTAACTTAATAGATGGCGGTGCTCAGGAAAAAAATAGAAGAGCCGGTACAGAAAATGTAGCAGGGATAGTTGGATTAGGCAAAGCTGCTGAATTGGCAGAGAAGAGGTTGGCCAAAGGAGCAGAGGATAGAGTAGTTAAATTAAGAGATAAATTGATCAAGGGGATTATGGACAAAATAGGAAATGTTCGTTTGAACGGCCATCCAACTAATAGATTACCTGGAAATGCTAATTTATGTTTTGAATTTATCGAAGGGGAATCGATGTTACTTAATTTAGATATGAAGGGGGTAGCTGCTTCCAGTGGTTCAGCCTGTACTTCTGGTTCCTTAAAAGCATCACATGTATTATTGGCTATCGGACTTCCTCCTGAGATAGCTCATGGTTCTTTAAGGTTAACTTTGGGGAAAGATAATACAGAAGAAGAAATAGATTATGTAATAGATATATTGCCGGGAATTATTGAGAAGTTAAGGGGACTCTCTCCCTTTAATGGGGATTGGGAAGGACTGAAATAGATAATAGCGTATAGCGTTTAGCGTAGAACGTATAGTAAAGAAAAAGAAAAAGTAGGGGCGTATTGCATATGCCCTGATAGCGATTAGCGGGTAGGAAAAGATAAAAAGCAAACCTTTTATACTTTCTTAATTGGTAAATTGGCAAATTGGTCAATCGGTCAATTTTAAATTTTTGAATTATGGGTTTTAGTTTTCCGTTTAATTAGAATTAAGAAGGAGAATTGCTGAATGAGTATGTATAGTGAAAAGGTAATGGATCATTTTAATAATCCACGAAACGTAGGAGAAATTAAAGATGCCGATGGTATAGGAGAAGTTGGGAATCCTGTTTGTGGGGATATTATGAAAATCTATATAAAGGTAAAAGACAATAAGATAATTGATTGTAAATTTAAAACTTTCGGTTGCGGAGCGGCTATTGCTACCAGCAGTATGATTACCGAAATGGTTAAAGGAAAAGATATTGATGAGGCTTTAAAAATTTCAAACAAAGCTGTTGCTGAGGCCTTAGGCGGGCTTCCACCCATTAAAATGCATTGTTCTAATTTAGCGGCCGATGGTTTATCAAAAGCCATCGAAGATTATAAGAAAAAATCTAAGGTTAAGAAATAATAAATATAAACTAATTTAAGAGGTTATTTTATAATGACAACATTAAGTGTGAATGAAGTTTCGTTAATGGCGGCTTTCGTAGCAGGCCTTTTTTCATTTGTTTCTCCCTGTGTTTTACCCTTAGTACCGGGGTATATATCCTTTATTTCAGGGATATCTTTGGAGGATATAGAAAAAGGGGAAAAACAAAATAGTAATACCATAATTATAAGTTCTTTGTTTTTTATTCTCGGGTTTTCTTTAATATTTATTCTTTTAGGGGCTACCGCCACTTTTTTAGGTAGTTTTTTATTAGAAAAGGCCTTTATTTTAAAGAAAATAGGGGGAATTATAATTATAATTTTCGGAATACATATGTCAGGCCTATATAGAATAAAATTTTTAGATTACGAAAAAAGGGTTTATACTAAAACTAAACCAGTTAATATTATAGTAGGCCCCTTTTTAATGGGTTTGGCTTTTGCTTTTGGTTGGACTCCCTGTGTGGGACCTATTTTGGCCGGAATATTAATTTATGCCGGGACTCAGGGAACAGTTTATCAGGGAATTTTATTGCTTGCCATTTATTCAGCCGGCTTAGGGATTCCTTTTTTATTGACTGCCCTGGCTATCAATAAATTTTATTCCTTTTCCAGTAAAATTAAAAGGCATTTCAAAACAATAGAATTAGTTGGGGGAATATTACTGATACTGATCGGCAGTTTGATTCTTACTGATAATTTTCAGAGGGTAGCAGGTTATTTTATTAAGTAAAAAATAATTATCTTTAAAAATTAAAATTGTGCAAAGTTGACAAAGTAACAAAAATAAATTTAAATATAAACAGAAGAGGTTTAAAGTAAAAATGAAGATATTTTCCACAAAAAGAGATAAAATAATAGTTTTACTAATCCTATTAGTAATAGTATTTTTTTTCGGATTAAAATCATATTTCAAAATAGACGAACAGAAGGCAGAGGCGGTAGAACAGACCAATCCATTAGCTCTTAACTGGTTATCTTATAATGAGGGATTGGCTCTGGCCGAGAAAGAAAATAAATATGTTTTAA
>DASRMF010000040.1:0-5319 GCA_035648055.1 Atribacterota bacterium | reverse complement strand
CCTTTTATGGCTAATGGTAAGGCTCTGGGAATGGGAGAGACTGAAGGAATGGTAAAGATAATTGCTGATGCTGATACTTCTGAACTCTTAGGTTTTCACATTTTGGGAGTTCACGCCAGTGACCTGATTGCCGAGGGTACCCTGGCTATGTCTATGGAAGCTACTGCTTTCGAGATTATAAATACTATCCACGCCCATCCTACCCTGGCAGAAGCCATCGCCGAAGCAGCTGAAGGGATAGTCGGCAAACCCATTCATCTGACCCGGGCATAATTGGTTATTGATTAAGTAAAACATAAATTCCAAAATTTCTCTGAATAAAAAAAGGTAATATGAGAGGAAATTATATATAACTCCATAAAAATTATCTTATTAAGGAGGTATAGTTGTGAGAAAATCTGTAGCTATTAAATTCTTATTGTGCCTGATACTAATTTCTTTTTTATCTGTTAATATGCATCAGGTGAAACTATGGGAAGCGCAATTACCTGGGATAAGACCTTTGGCGGAAATGGTGAAGATATGGGATTTTCTATTATCCAAACCAAAGATGGAGGATATGCAGTTGCCGGATTTATCTGGACAATATACGCTGGAAAACAGGATATCTGGATAATAAAACTTGATGAGAACGGAAATAAAGAGTGGGACAAAACTTTTGGAGGAAGTGAAAATGATGAGGCTCATTCTATTGTTCAAACTGAAGATGGAGGTTATGCTGTCTCCGGTTGGACGAAATCAAAAAGAACAGGAAATTCAGATGTCTGGGTACTAAAGCTCGATGAAAATGGCAATTTATAATAGAACTGACTCCATTTTAAAATAAGGAGGAAGCTATGAGATTAACCGTGAAAGATGTAGATAAGTGTATTGGCTGTCAGAGTTGAACTTTTTCAAAGGACGATTCTTTGAAAAAGTCTTAAAAAAGAATTTTTAAGTGAGATAGAATAATACTCCCAAAAAATGAGAAATGCTTCCACCCAAAACAAAAAGGTGCCAGATGGGGTGGTGATAAGGTAATTTTTTCCATACATAAAATACTATTCCTAAAAGATAACAAGCTCCTCCGATAAAAAGCCAGATAATCATCCCTCGGGGGACCGTCTGTATCATTGGTTTGAAGGCAATGACAATAATTGATCCCATAGCAACATAAGATAAGACCAATAAAGCTTTAAGTTTGTCAAGAAGAAGTATGGTTACAGTGATACCTCCTAAAGCTATACCCCAAATGATACCGAAGAGAGTCCAACCCCAGGCTCCCCGCATAAAGGTAAGGGTAATAGGGGTATAGCTCCCTGCAATAAGCAGATAGATTGCTGAATGGTCCAGAATCCTGAAAATATTTTTTATCTTTGGATTTACAAAACTATGGTAAAGAGTAGAAGAAAGATAAAGCAAGACCAGTGTAGCTCCATATATACTGAAACTCACTATTCGCCAGGCATCACCGCGCTTACTTGCAAGAACTACTAAAATTACCAGGGCGGCAATACTTAAACCAATTCCAACGCCATGCGTAATACTGTTAGCAATTTCTTCACCCAAGGTCTGAGTTTTTAAAGAATAACTTTCTTTTCTTAGATTATTTATTTGTTTATTTTTCATTTCTATAAACATCCACAAACATTAAGATTAATAATTTTTTAAGATTATTGAAAAGTCGTAATATATTCTATCATGTGTATATTTATAATGCAAAGAAGAGAAAGTAGACCGACGAAGTGAACTTGTCGATAGTTCAGTTATTTTTAAATTATTTTTCAATTTTCTCTGTTTTTTTATCAATTGACTTTTATTAGTCTTTGTTACATAAAGTTAAATAATTTCGGATAATAACATATTATGGCGGGATAAAAATGGCAATGAATCTCATTGGAAAGGTACTGTCAGCAAAGGATATACAAAAATGAAAGATGGCTGGACTTTCTTGCAGGGAAATAAAATGACAAAGGGTCGTCTTTGGGGCGGCTGTATTGAAGTTTTAGAATTCATTAAGTCAACCGATTATTGGCCCGATAAAAATTTTTGGAGTGATAAGGTTTTGTTTTTGGAAACATCTGAAGAAAAACCTTTACCAAGTCAAGTAGGATATATGCTAAGAAACTATGGCATTCAAGGAATACTCGAGAAGATAAAGGGTGTTGTTTTTGGCAGGGCAAAAGATTATTCGGTTAAAGAAAAAGAGGAACTTAACAAAATTATCTTAAGTGTAATAAGGGATGAGTTTAATGTGAGCGATATCCCTGTAATTGTTGATATGGACTTTGGCCATACTGATCCGAAGTTAATTTTACCTTTAGGTTGCATGGTCAGTCTTAATCCAACAACTAAAGATATTAGGCTAATAGAGAATCCTTTTAACTAAGAAAATAGAGGTAAGAGGAACACATTAAATTTATCAATGAAGGAGGGAAAAAATATATGAAGGCAGACTACTTTTTCAAAGTTAAATAATTTTTAATAAAAAATAGAAGTGTCCCCTGTAATAAATATGTATGAAAAAATAGTTAATAAATAGATAAATCATTAAGATAGCTGCTTACGGGGAAATATGATAGACTTAGAGAAAAAGAATGAAAAAGGAAGGGAATACTGAGCGCGATGGAATATGGTTTAATTTTATCAGGAATAATTTGTACTATTATAGGGGTAATTGGTTGTATTTTTCCTGCCATTCCCGGACCTCCCCTTAGTTATGCTGCCCTTATATTGCTCCAATTTGCCAAAGAAGAGCCTGTTTTTAGTAAAAGTTTCTTGGTCAGGTTTGCTATTATAACTGTTATAGTCTCATTGGGAGATTATTTTCTCCCTCTGTTGGGAGCTAAAAAATACGGTACCAGCAAATACGGAATCTGGGGAGCAATATTAGGGATGATGGCCGGCATTATCTTCTTTCCTCCCTTCGGAATGGTTTTAGGCATATTTATCGGTGCCATTGTAGGAGAGCTTATTGCCGGCAAAGAAAATTCAATGGCTTTAAAAGCCGGCCTGGTTACTTTTGTCGGAAGCATGACAGCAGTTTTTATTAAATTATCTTTATCTGTGGTAATGGCCTTTTATTTTTTTATCTACCTCTTTAAAGGCTAAAAATGAAGGAGGAAAGAAAGTGCTAATTAAAAATTTTAAACCATTTGAAGGTCAACATTGTGAAACAACCGCAACAGGCAGCTTGCTTCTCCATCTAGGGATTAACTTATCCGAGCCCATGCTTTTTGGATTGGGCGAGGGATTGAACTTTATTATTTGGAACATGAAGACAATGGATTTTCCTTTCATCGGGGGAAGGATAAAAACGGATTTATTAACCCAAAATATTAGCTATAAAGGAATATTGAAAACCAGTAAAGAAATAATAAAATGGTTTAAGCGAAGCAAAGACGTTGAGGGAGATTTTAAAACAACTGCGATGTTAATGGAAAAAGCCGGTACCGGAGGCGCGCTGTTTAGAAATCTTTATAGAGACTTTCTTAAAGAAAGTTATCAGATATTAAAAGTAGAAGAAATAAAGGAATCCCACGAGATGTTTGTCGATATTGCCCGGCTATGGAGAGCAGTTTCTAAATTATTTATAAAAGCAGGAGATACGAAGGATATTGAATATATCTATAGGGCTTCTGAAATGTTAGTAGAGATATCGAATAAAGAGAAAAAAGCAATGAATATTTTATTTTTAATAAAATATTTCCCTTAGTGAAATAATCACGTTTTATATTATAAATATGAAAGGAAAAAAAATGGAAGAAAAAATTGTTTATTTCGAAAAACCAGGTAAAGAAAATACAACAGAAGTTATAAAATTAGTCCTAGAAAGGGCAAAATCAAGAAATATCACCCGGATTGTTCTGGCATCAACTAGAGGGTTCACTGCAAAATCATTTTTAGATGCTGTTGAGGGAAAGGATATTAATTTAGTGGTCGTTCCCTGGCAATTCAGTTTTAAAGAAGACGGGGGGAATCCTTTTCCGCAAGAATTAGTCAATGAACTACGGGAAAAGAAACATCTGGTACACTTTGGAACAATGTTATTTCATACCGATAATTTATACGGTACAAATACTCCCAAAGCTTTGGCTGACATTCTTCGAATTTTTGGACAAGGAATGAAAGTATGTGTTGAAATAACTATGATGGCTTGTGATGGCGGCTGTATAAAAATGGGTGAAAAAGTGATTGTGGTTGCCGGAACGGGAGGCGGAGCAGATACAGCAGTGGTAGCTACTGCAGCGCCCAGCACCAAGGTAACTTCACTACGAATTAATGAGATTATTTGCAAACCTATTTTATAAATTCTTAATAAAAAAATATTAATTAAATGAATAAGGAGGGAAAAAGATGTTTAAACTTATTTTAATCCTGATGGTCTTTGGATATATTTCTGGTTTTGCCAATGCTCATACTCAGTTTGAAACAGATAATATCACCACATCCGGCGGTGATCTGAAGATAACTTTCATCGGGCACGCGAGCTTAATCTTTAGCTTTAATGGAAAAGTCATTCATGTTGATCCTGACGGTGAACTGGCGGATTACTCTACACTTCCTAAAGCAGATATTGTTTTAATAACCCATGAGCATAGTGACCATTTTGATTTATCAGCTATCAAAATATTACGAACCAATCAAACCAAATTGATTCTTACGGAAACTTGTGCCAGGAAAATTTCCGGTGGTATGGTGATGAAGAATGGGGATGTGCAAATCATTGAAGGGATAAAATTTGAGGCAATACCGGCACACAATATAATCCATAAGCGTGATAATGGTCAACTCTTCCATCCCAAGGGTCCAGGGAACGGATATATTCTGACTTTTGGTGATAAACGCGTCTATGTGGCCGGCGATACCGAGAATATTCCCGAAATAAAAACACTACAGGGGATTGATGTGGCTTTTTTACCGATGAATCTGCCCTACACCATGACACCGGAGATGGTCGCTGATGCCGTAAAATCCTTCAGACCGAAAATCCTTTATCCTTATCATTACGTTGATACCGATACTTCTAAACTGTTGGAATTGCTGAAGGATGAGCAGGAGATTGAGGTACGTATTCGTAAGATGAGCTAAATAAAAAACTCATCCGCAAACAGGCTAATAATTATGTCAAATGTCCCTATCATTTAACCCTGGATATTTTAGGAAAATATATATTCAAACACTATTAATTTTATCAGATAACGGGAGAATAACTCATGAAATTAGAAGAATTAGGATTTAGTTGTTGGTTTAAAGACAAGATAGATCCTACAAAATTAATCGAGTACCAAATAGCCAGAATTGTCACTGTAAATAAGGATAGCTATCTTATTAGAAATA
>DASRMF010000039.1:0-10139 GCA_035648055.1 Atribacterota bacterium | reverse complement strand
ATTACCCTCAATCTCTTCGGCAGCAGTCTCAGACAGATTTCCCACAACTATGCTGTGATGATATGTCCCCGGCGCTTCCAATATCATCTTTTTCAGTAAAGGCTGGTTAGGATTAGATAATTCCATCAGTTTAAAAGAGGTAGTAATATCGAAATAGCTTTCTAAAAAAGGTAGAATTCCGATAGTCAGAATGACTGCTAAAAAACCGTTTAACACTCCCCATAGATTGTTTTGTAAAATCAGATAATAACCTACATTATTGATTAAACCCAAAGCTGATATAGTAATGATATTAACTCCGGCAATAATTAACCCTGCACGGGTCAGGCTTGACCTTTGGGTGGCTTTCCGAATACTATATATAGCTACTATCCCGCTAATTACCGAGACTAAAATATAATTTAATCCGCCTCCCGGAATAAATCCTATTAACAAGCTTAATATGACCGTGAGCAATATGGCAATATTGGGACTTAAAGATATGGCAATTAACATTGAGGCAGAAGCAATGGGCATCAAATATCCAGATGCTTGACTTGCTATTTTAGCGAGCAAAACAACAAAAATAGAAATAATACCCAGTAATATCAATTTGTTTACATTTTCATAAATAGCAGAATAAAAGTAGTTTAAATATAAAAAGACCACTAAAAGGCAGATCGCAGTAATCATAATTATGCCTACAATATTGGAAAAATTTATCTTAGGATTTTTTAGACCTAAAGCATTAAGAATAGCGATACCTTCCGAAGTTGTCACTTCTCCTTTTCTTATAATTATCTGCCCTTTTTGAATTGTTCTTGTAACATCATCTACTGAAGCGATGGCTTCCTGACGTCTTTTTTCTGTATCTTCTTCATTTAAAAATAAGCTTGGTAGAAGCAAAGAGGTAGCAATCTCGCTGGCAATCAGGGCATCATGATGATCAAGGGAAATCTCACTAATCTCTCTAATTAATTGTTTATTAGCATTTTCTAAATCATCTATCTTAATTCCTTGTTCCATAATTTTTCTCAAGGAACTTTTAGTATCTATCTTTATTTTCTCTAAAGATAAATTATCCAGTTGGAGACAACCTACTATGACCTGTTCACTAATATATAATCCTAAATCTTCATTTATTTCATTAGCCATTTCGTTTAACTCAGCATCTGTCAATTTCCTATCAGTTTCCATTATTTGGTATTCTTTTATCTTTGAAAATAGAGTGTCTATTTGTTTTTCAACACTTTCAATATTGGCTAAATTTAAATCATATACTTCTTTTATCGATTTGGCAGCTTTTCCTCTTAAATTTTGCGTTGCTTCTACATCTGCAAATTCAAAATCACCCGGGGACAGAATATCTTTCGTGCAGATTTGCCCTTCTTTCAAAAGAATTTTATCCGGGAAAAAATTAATAGACAGAACGAGGGTAATAACGATTAACAAAATAAAAAATATAGATATTTTTTGTATTATATTTTTATCAATCAATTTTTTCTTTTGCATATTTTTACCTGAAATTTTATCTCCACTTTTCCATTTATTCCATTTATCATATAGTTTCATGAGATTGCATTACTCCTTTTTCTGGTTCCGTAAATCTTCCCTTTCATAAGCACGGATAATCTCCTGAACCAATCTGTGTCTTACCACATCCCGATCATTAAGATATACAAATTCGATACCTTTTATCTTTTTAAGTATCCTTTCCACTCTTATTAATCCGGAATGTTCTTTAAGTTGTAAATCTATCTGAGTAATATCTCCGTTGATTATAACTTTAGAACCAAAACCAAATCGGGTTAAAAACATCTTCATCTGACCCAAAGTAGTATTTTGAGCATCATCCAGGATAATAAAGGAATTATTTAAGGTTCTTCCCCTCATATAGGTTAAAGGGGCTATTTCTATTATCCCTCTTTCCATATACTTTTGGAATTTTTCGGAAGGCATCATCTCGTACATTGCATCATATAAGGGGCGAAAATAGGGGTCTATCTTTTCCAGTAAATCTCCGGGTAAATAACCTAAACTTTCCCCGGCTTCTACCGCCGGTCTAACCAAAATTATTCTATCCACTTCCTCATTCTTTAGGGTAGACAGGGCAATGGCTACTGCTAAGTAAGTCTTTCCCGTCCCAGCAGGTCCGATAGCAAAGACAATATCATTCTTTCTAACTGCTTCTATGTATTTCTGTTGACCTAAAGTTTTTGGCTTAATCTCTTTATCTTTTTTAAAAACGCGAATCACGTCTTTGTATAATAATTTCCAATCTACAGGCTGGTTATTCTGAAACATTTCGACATGGTATTTTACCTGTGCTATTGAAAGTGGATGCCCCTTCCTGATTATAGAGAGAAGTCCTTCAATTATTTTTACAGCCTTATCCGTCTCGCTCTTTATCCCCGAAACAACTAACTTGCTATCATTTTGGGTCGATATCCCTATAGTAAAATGTTGGTTGATAAGTTTGATATTTTCATCATATTGCCCAAAAAGTTCTCTTAGCTCATTTTTATTATTAATTAATATATTTTTACTTATATTTTTATCTTTTTCTATTATATTTCCCTGCTTTCGTAAAATAAGGCCTTAAAGCTCTAGGTGGCGCAATTATTTCTGATAATATTATTGCGTTAATTAGAATATTATCAGATAAATATATTTCCAATTCGCTTCCCCTGCCAGATGAAATCTCTTCCCTATCTTCTACTGCCGACTTTTCAGCTAAAACTTCTTTCTCTTTATCCTCACTTTTGTCCTTATAAAATTCTTTAACCTCGTCATCTATAATAATCTTATCCTTTTTTTCTATATTATCAATTTGTTTTATGTTAATCTTATCCTCTGGTGAACCTGCTTCATCCAGAATTTCCGAAAATACCGGGATAGAATCATCTTTTTCTTTCCGCATTAAGCTATAAGATCTTCTTTTCTTATTTCCTATCCGGCTTAACAAGCTTATTATAATATAGAAAATAAATATATATGAAACTAATGACATTGTTCATTATATCCTTTTTAAGTAAAACAATATTATCTTACTTATTTTCTTTCTTCTTTGAGGTCTCAGAAATACTATCCCGCATAGAAGTATCAGCCATGATATTCTTTAAATTGTAATAATCCATTACTCCTAACTTTCCGGTTCTTAAAGCTTCTGCAATTGCTTTGGGAACTTCTGCTTCTGCTTCTACCACCTTTGCTCTCATTTCCTGAACTCTGGCCTTCATTTCCTGCTCCTGAGCTACTGCTAAGGCCCTTCTCTGTTCAGCCTTGGCCTGAGCAATCTTCTTATCAGCTTCTGCTTGATCAGTCTGCAGCATTGCACCAATATTTTTACCTACATCAACATCAGCAATATCGATAGATAATATCTCAAAAGCAGTCCCGGCATCTAAACCTTTTTTTAAGACAGTCTTGGAAATATTATCCGGATTTTCTAAGACATTTTTATGGGTTACTGCTGAACCAATAGTAGTAACAATTCCTTCTCCTACTCTGGCTATAATTGTCTCCTCACCGGCTCCTCCCACCAATCGTTCAATATTTGCTCTTACCGTCACCCTGGCAGTTGCCATAACTTGAATACCATTTTTAGCAACAGCTGCTACTATCGGGGTTTTTATTACTTTCGGGTTTACACTCATTTGAACTGCTTCTAAGACATTTCTACCGGCTAAATCAATAGCTGTTGCTTTTTCAAAGGTTAAATTAAGGCCGGCTCTCTCAGCAGCAATCAAGGAATCTATTACTCGGTCAACATCTCCCCCAGCTAAGAAATGTGCTTCCAATTTATCAATAGAAATGGTCAAACCAGCTTTGGTGGCTTTTATTAAAGCATTTACGATCTTCTGAGGCGGTACTCTTCTAAGTCTCATACCCACCAAAGTAAAAATCCCCACTTTTACTCCTGCCGCTATAGCTGAAATCCATAATCCTACCGGTATAAATTGAAAGAAAATATAGATTATAAAAATAACTACGATAATTGGAATCAACGGAATCAATAACTCAAACATTTTTTACCTCATTATTTTATAAAAATAATATTTTTTCTAATAAACAGCTGAGACGCCTGTCCTATACAATTTTATAATTTCAACTTAACTTAGAAACATTGACTGCTTCGACTACTATTTTATTACCTTCAACGCTTATTATTTTAATTCTGGTATTAGAATCAACGTATTCTCCCTGGGTAAGGGCATTTAATTTTTTACCATTAACCTCTACTATACCAGATGGGCGCAAAGGTGTAATGGCTATGCCTTCTTTTCCGTTTAATCGTGTTAAATCTTTTGTCCCTACCGTATATCCCAATTCTTTTTTCTGTTCAGTAGAAAGGACAAATTTTCTCCAGGTTCGAGTGGAAGGAATATATTTAATTAATAATAAAAGCCCTATTATGGATACGCCCAGGGCAATCAAGATAGAATAAGTCGCCTGGACAATATTCCCAAAAGTAAGAAATATACTGGTTAAAATAGCTGCAATTCCACCTATTCCGGCCAGACCGAACCCGGGAATAAAAAATATTTCTGCTAAAAGCAAAAGAAGACCGATTACAAATAGGATAATTGTTTCAAATCCTGCTAAGCCGACAATTATATGTCCTCCAAAAAATAAAGAGAGAGAAATTATTCCTATTGACCCGGCAATTCCCCAGCCTAAGGTCCAAAATTCAATTATGAGTCCTAAAAAACCTATAGATAATAATAGTGGGCTTACTACAGGATTGGTAACAAATCGGCTTATATTCTCTGCCCAATTTGGATAAATATATACTATTTTAGTATCTTTAAGATTTAAGAAATTTAAAACTTCTTCAATACTTGAAGCATTACCATCTACAAAATTTAATTTTATAGCCTGTTCAGCATTTAAAGTTAATATTTTATCTTTTTCTATTATACCTTTAATCTCTACGTCTTTGTCAACCATGGCGGCTGCTATATCTTCCGAACGTCCTCTACTTAAGGCAGTAGAAGTAAATTCAGCCCTTAAAGCTGAAATATTTTTTTCATCTGCCGGTCTTGGTTCTGCTGCCCCTATACTGGCACTTTTATCCATTAGAATATATTCTGCAGATAAAGCAATTAGGGCTCCTGCAGACCATGCTCTATTTTTAACGTAGGCTATGCTTGGTATATTCAGGCTCATTACCTTATCTCTTATCTGAGTAGCAGCATCAACCCTTCCTCCGAAGGTATCAATTTCTAAAATAATCGCTTTTGCCTTATTTAATACCGCTTCCTCTAAAGCCCGCTGTACATAAGAAGATAAACCCAAGTCAATTGTTCCTTTAATAGAGACTAAATATACTTCGTCTTTTTCATTTGCGTAAGTGTTTAGAACAATTAAACTAAAAATTATAAATAGAGTTATAATTATTATAAGAAGTATCTTACGTTTTTTATTTAAATTAGACTTTATTATCAAATAATTTACACTCCAAAGTATTTGATTTTATACTTTAGTCTTACAAAAACGAAGAAAGACTCAAAATACTTACCAAAGCAAGTCTGAGTCTTTCTTCGTTAACATTATTCTTTTGAATTATCCAGTAAGTTCCGTACCATTTTATTAACTATTTTCCCATCTGCTTTCCCCTTTAATTGGGGCATAACTTCTTTCATGGCAGGACCAATATCCTGGAGACCTTTAAATTCAAATTTTAAGAGAGTTTCTTCTACTATTTTTTTAATTTCTTCCTCAGATAATTGCTCAGGAAGATATTCCTTCACTATTTTAATCTCTTTTTTTGCCTTATCAGCAAGTTCCGGCCTTTGACCTTTGGTAAAAATATCTAAAGATTCTTCTAACTTTTTTAAATGGTTGGATATTATTCCAATAATTTCATCTTCGGTTAGTTTATCTTTTTTCGATATTTCAGCATTTTTGATTGCTGCCCGAATCAATCGTAAAGTCGATAATTTTAATTTTTCTTTTCCCTTTAATGCTTCTATCATATCATTAAAAATAGTTTCTTCTAACGATAGCTGTACCGACATTTAAAATCTACCTCTTTTTTTCAGTTTCCTCTGAGCAGCAAGCGCTTTCTTTTTCCTTCTCACGCTTGGTTTTTCGTAAAATTCATGACGCCGAAGATCGGATATTATTCCACTCTTCTGGCATTCCTTTTTAAACCTCCTAAGTGCGTGATCCATTTCTTCATTATCTTTAACTTTTATTTTGGCCATATTTACACCTCCCATCTTCTGCATATTAGGTTAACAAAATGATAGTGTTATGGGCGTAAATGTCATAATATCATTCTGTTCGTCAAATTTGATTATAAAACATCAAGTTTGTATTACTATTTAAACTATCCAAATAAATATCTTTCATATTATATAATACAACTAAAAATTTATCAAGAAATAGTAAAAGAAATTTGACAAAACTTGTCTACAATATTATATTATATACAAACTAGTCGTTAGTGAATAAAAATAGCGTGGAGCGTTTAGCGTATACTAATTCAGTATCGATTATTAGTTACCATACTAAATTAAAAGGAGATTTAAAATAAATTATGTTGCGAATGATAAGAAAAAATATGAAAATTATACTAATTGTAGTAATTGCCGCCTTCGTTTTATCTGCTTTTTACGGCTTAGGCCAATACAGCTCCTCCGGTGGACAGAAAAGAACTTACTATATCGCCGAAGTAAATAAGTCGGGCATTACTTCTGACCAGCTACAAAGTGCTTTCTTAAAAGCTATTTCTCAATACGATGAGAAAACCCTTTCTAGTTTGGACCAATCAACAATTCTTTCTTTTAAAAAGAATATATTAAATCAACTAATTGATTATGAAATTTTTTATCAACAAGCCCAAAAAGAGAAAATTAAGATTTCTAATGATGAGATTGATTTAGAAATAGACAAGATTAAAGATAATTTTTCTTCTCCTGAAGAATTCAATGCAGCCCTAACAGCAAACGATACCACCCTTGCTCAACTTAAAGAGGATATAAAAAGACAAATATTGATAAATAAGGTTTTAGAGGAAACTAAGAACCAGGTAACTATCACCGATGAAGAATTATTAGAATATTACAATGAAAACGAAGAAAGTCTCTTTGAGCCCGAGCAAGTTCACGCCCGCCATATATTAGTAAAAACTGAGGAAGAAGCAAATAATCTTCTTCTACAGCTCAAAGAAGGCATTATCGATTTTGCAGAATTAGCTAAAGAAAAATCTATAGACTCTTCTGCCTCAAACGGAGGAGATCTGGGATTTTTCGCCAGAGGTCAGATGGTGAAAGAATTTGAAGATGCTGCTTTCTCGTTGAAACCAGGTGAGATTAGCGGAGTAGTTAAAACACAATTTGGATATCATATTATTAAATGCGAAGAGAAGAAAGAGGAATATTCTCCTACCTTCGAAGAAGCGAAAGAACAAATTAGCAATACTTTGAGGTCACAAAAAGAAAATGAAGCAATATCAGCACTTATATTAAAATTAAGAGAAGAAGCTGTTGTTGTTTATAATCAAGATTTTGACGCGGAAATTGAATCGTTAAAATCTTCTGAAAAAAATAGTCAAGCAGTAGACTCTACAAAGCAAGAAACTTCAGAAGAGACAGTTTTAGAAGAGACAACAGAAACCGATGAGGTTAAAGATACTTCCGAGGATAACTAATAATATTATTCTCCTAATTAAATAAAATAGAAAAATAACCAAAAAGGGGCTAAACTTTAGCCCCTTTTTTTATTTTTATGTATTACTCACCGGGTTCAGGGTTATCTCTGAACCGCAAGCATATTCCATTTAGACAATATTATCTTTACAAACTTAATTTGTTCTCCTATTCGGAAAGATAAGGGTAATTTTCTGCAGGTTTCAAAAGTTAAGGCAGGAATACCAAGCTGATAATAGGCAGAATAAGCAGTGCTGCCTTTGACAGGATCCACTAAAACCTGATATTTATTACTATCCTCTTTAATCCCCTTGTTCATCTCCTCAACAAAAAAAGAGCTCAGCTCAAATAAGCAATCATCATCAGAATCAATAACTACAGTCTGACCATAATTTTTAGGGTTCTTTTTGTAAAATTCTATCGACTCGTGTAAATCAACCAAAAGGTTAATATCGTATTTTTTCATCAAGTTAAATATTTTAGAAGCTAATTTTTCTATAGAATTTCCCTGGGGATTTCCGGGATAAATTCTGTTTAAATTAATGTCCTGAGGAAAATTTCTTACAGCTTTTTCACAGGCTAAAATATTCGCTTCTGGTATAATTATCAAAGTTCCTTTCTCAATCTTTATATTGTCTTTTAAATATTCGGCAGCTTTAATACCGGCTTTTTCATTCCCGTGCGTTCCGGCTACAATCATTATCGTCGGTTCTTTAGAATCAGTCCTAATTATATAGACAGGAGTTTCATAATCTGTTCCAACACAGATATATTCAACAGAAGTTATTTGCAGAAAAGCAGTTTGAGGAAAGCAAAAAAGAAATAATATTAATACTATGAATATAATTCTAAAATATTTTCTTATAGATATCATTCGGGATAGTTCACCTTTCAAGTGTAGAGCGCATTAGTTAACCATCTTCACTATATACTATATACTCGATACTATATATTTATTTCTCTTTAATAATCATCGGCACACTCTTGTAAGTATCTTCCGCTAAAAACTCTATCTTCTCTTCCCCGTCTTTTCTGACAATTCGGTAAGTTTTTATCTGATAACCCGGCACCCCTTCCTGGACAACTATCTCCTGGCCAGCCTCCAACTTAGAATCTTTTTCTTTAATTGTCTGGTAGTCTATCACTTTCTTATCTTTACTAATAATTTCTACTTCTGCTTTGCCCTCATCCCCGCCAAAGATATTAACCTGTAATGTACCTCTAAAAACTTTCGAAAAAATTACTATCGTATGCGCCGAATTGTTTTTAAATCTTAGATCTTTAAATCCATAAAATATAGCCGCATCCTGCCCCAGAGGAACGTATTTGGTTGCCTCTCCGTATACTGAATGATTATACCTCTCTACAATTGGTAGGTTAGCCAAAAGAACCGCATTATATAATGTGCTTGATACCTGACAGATGCCGCCTCCATAACCATTTACAAATACACCATTAGCAATAATAGTGCCTTCCTTGTAACCATCTGCCTTTTCAGCAGGCCCTACATATTTATTAAAAGAAAATATTTCTTGTGGCTTTACTAATATACCGTTTATAACTTCAGAAGATAATTTTATATTATATATAGTGTTTTCTTCTTTATTTTCCAACGAGGTGGAATATGTCTCCAATTCCCCACTAATGGCTAATTCTGTTAGAATATTTTGAGTAGTAGTTTTGGGGTCAATAATAGTCACCGGCAGATCAAAAATATATTTTTCTTCATCTAAACTTTTTAATGACTCAGTAATTTCTTCATTGAATCTTTCTAAATCAAGCTTTGCTCCTGTCCTGCTTTCAATAATTCTATTACCCTCTACATAAGCATCACTAGACATGCGGTTTACCAGAGAGCTTACCTTGTTTTGAAAATCCTCAAACTTCTGTAGACTGAATTCGATCTGGTAAAGTACTTCATATCCTTTTCTCCAAATTACAATTCTGTCTTTTATTCTCTTGAAAATATTTCCGGTGCGGGCAATAGCGTAAGTTTCCTCGACTACCCGATTTAAATCGATAAAAGCATCCAGCTCTTTATAGGGAATAAATTTTATTTCTTTATCTTCAAATACTAATATTCGAGGGGAATTAATCAACTTTGAAGTAACGGGTTGAAGAATTTCCCGGGCCTCTTCTCTATTTAACCCTTCTAATTCAACACCCAAAGCAGATACTCCGGGGAGCATTTTGTCTCTATTCCTATAAATATCTACGGCATCAACTAAACTCACCGCAACAATTATTATTAATAAAGATAACAATATTTTTCTTATCTTACCACTCTTTTTCTTCTTTGAATAATATCTCAATAAATTGCTCTCCTTATATTTTTATTATTTTATTATTTCTTACATATTTTTTCTGATAGATTAGTTGATAATCTATTAATATTTAGGTATAATATCTGAGACGAAATAATTGCGGGAATAGCTCAGGCGGTAGAGCGTTGGCTTCCCAAGCCAAAGGTCGCGGGTTCGAACCCCGTTTCCCGCTCCATTTTTT
>DASRMF010000038.1:0-4714 GCA_035648055.1 Atribacterota bacterium | reverse complement strand
ACCCAGGAGAAATTTAGAATTAGCTACCAAAAAGCCCGCCAGGAATTAGACCGCCTGAAAGCTCATTATCCATCAACTTTATTTGGCTTAGAAAAAGACCAATCTTTCTCCGGCTCCATCGGAGCAATATATCAAACTTTTGATGAAAAGGATCTCTACCCCAGTATCGAAGAAAAAGCTGCTCATCTTTTATACTTTGTGGTTAAGAATCATTCTTTTATAGATGGAAATAAACGGATTGCCGCATCCCTCTTCCTCTGGTTTTTAAATGAAAATGAAATTTTATATAATAAGGATGGCGGTAAGCGTCTTGCTGATAATGCCCTGGTGGCATTAACCTTATTAATTGCTGAAAGCAAAGCAGAAGAAAAAGATACGATGACCAAAGTAGTTGTAAACTTAATTAATCAAAACAATTAAAAAGTAATTAAATTTTTCTCAATTGACAAAAAATTTTAGATGCCATAATATAAGATTATAAATACAAACTAAAAAAGCAAAAATTAAAAATACGAAGGAGGTGAAAAAATAGGAAGACCATTAACTTGTGAAGAAAATCTATTTTGTATAGAAGATTGAGTTATGCCGAAGGAGATAAGTAAAATTATAAAAATCTTTTTAGGAGGTCTAATTATGATAAAGAAAAAAATTTGGTTAGCAGGTTTATGTTTAGTTATCCTCACTTTATTCTTATTTTCCGCAAATACTACTTTAGCACAGGAAAGATTAGCAATTTATACCACACTTGACGAGCCCTTAGCTCGCGCTGTTTTGGCTGCCTTTGAAGAAGATACAGGGATTGGGGTAGATTTTGTAAGATTATCAGGCGGAGAATGTGTAGCCAGATTAATAGCAGAAAAAGAAAATCCACAGATTAGTATATGGTATGGCGGCGTTGGTTTAGATCACATCGTGGCTAAAGACAAAGGTTTAACTATGCCTTATGAATCACCAAATGCTGTGAATATACCCGATAATTTTAAAGATGAAGACCATTATTGGACGGGAATATATGCTGGTCCCCTATGTTTTGCCAGTAACACTAATTTACTCACAGAGTTAGGGCTCGAAGCTCCCACTTCATGGGCAGATCTTATTAAACCGGAATACGAGGGACAAATTATGGTTGCAAATCCGGGGACCTCGGGGACAGCTTATAATGTGTTAGCTACCTTAGTTCAAATTTTAGGCGAAGATGAGGCCTTTGAATACCTCAAAGCATTAGATAAAAATATTTTCCAATATAGTCGTTCAGGATCCGCGCCAGGTAAAAGTGCCTCCTTGGGTGAGGTCGCCGTTGGTATAGGGTATGCCCACGATCAAGTAAAGCTTGTTTCACAAGGATACCCCTTGGTGATTACCTTCCCTTCCGAAGGAACCGGTTATGAAATTGCCTCTATTTCCCTTATTAAAGGGGGACCTCAAACTGAATTGGCTAAAAAACTTTATGATTGGGCATTAACAGAGAGAGCAGCGGAAGTATATGCGAGTGTATATGTATGTCCATTTGTAGATGTAGAGCTAAAAGAGGGGGCAATACCCATCTCGAAAGTAAAAACAATTGATCAAGACAATAAATGGGCTGGTGAAAATAAAGATAGATTAGTTGCTAAATGGACTGACGAAGTTTTTGGTCAATAGTCTTTTCTTCAACGTGAGTGTTAAAACAATAGGGGTGTAAATTAGATTTTACACCCCTGCCCTAGCTGTTGAAATTGATCATCAGTTTTCCTAAGAGATATAGAAATTTGTGGGGATAGCAAAACGGTGAATAAAATTAAGAAATATTTTTCACTCAAAGTAAACGAAATAACCAGATTAACTCATGAACCTTTTTTATTTGCAATTATTCTTTTAATAGGATTAAGTCTTATTGTATTTATACTTTATCCCCTATTTGAAGTGATAAAATTAAGTTTATTACCAAATGAACATCTGAGCTTAGATATTTATAAATATATTTTTCAACACCGATGGTTAGCTAAAATTTTTGGTAATAGCATGCTTTTGGCTACAATCGTAGCAAGTATGGGTACATTAATCGGATTTATGTTTGCCTTTGCCATAAATCGAACTGATATCCCCTTTAAGCCTTTTTATAAAATACTATCTATGCTCCCTTTGATTTCACCTCCTTTTATGTTAGCTCTTTCGGTTATTCTCCTTTTAGGAAGAAATGGTTTGATTACCAGACACTTGTTGGGCTTAACCAGGTTTAACATTTATGGTTTAAAAGGATTAGTTCTGGTACAGACCATGGGAATGTTTCCTATTGCCTATTTGGTTCTTACTGGAATCCTACAGTCTATCAATCCTGAGTTAGAAGATAGTGCTATGAATTTGGGAGCTTCCACTAGTTCAGTATTTTCCTCCGTAACTCTTCCTCTTGCTATCCCGGGTATTGCCAGTGCCTGGCTCTTAATATTTGTTACCTCTTTAGCTGATTTTGCTAATCCTATGGTTATATCAGGTAAGTTCGATGTACTTTCTGTCCAAGCTTACCTCCAGTTTACTGGCATGTTTAATATGCCTCTTGGTTCAGGTTTGGCAATTATGTTGTTAATTCCTTCTATGCTTGCCTTCCTCATTCAAAAATACTGGGTAGGGAGAAAATCATATATTACAGTTACCGGGAAACCTTATGCCGCAAGAGCTTTTAAGGTGGGGCGTCCGGTAAAATATTTCCTTCTATCCAGTTGCACGATAATTTCTGCTATGATTGTGCTTTTTTATATTACTGTAATCATGGGAAGTCTTTTTAAATTATGGGGGCTTGACTATTCATTAACTTTAGAACATTTTAAATACAGCTGGGATGTTGGTTTAAAAGCTTTAAAGGATACCGTTACCCTTTCGGTTTTAGCTACCCCATTTACTGGAATTTTGGGAATGATTATTGCCTTTTTAGTAGTACGAAAGCACTTTGTGGGGAAACAAGCAATGGAATTTGTATCAATGCTTTCTTTTGCTGTGCCCGGGACTGTAGTAGGGATAGGCTATATCCTTGCCTTCAATACACCTCCTCTACTTTTAACCGGTACTGGTTTAATTCTGGTTCTCTGTTTTGTTTTCCGGAATATGCCGGTAGGCATCGAATCAGGAGTTGCTGCTTTAAAGCAGATTGATCCTGCCATTGAAGAGGCTGCTGCTAACTTAGGAGCAGATAGTCCACATATTTTCAAAGATATTACTCTACCCTTAATTCAGCCGGCTTTTTTTGCCGGGTTATCCTATAGTTTTATAAGATGCATGACTGCGGTCAGTGCTATTATCTTTTTAGTATCGGCTCGATGGAATCATCTTACCGTCTTGATATTATCTGAAACCGAAATTATGCGTTTAGGTCCAGCCTGTGTACTGTGCACCATATTAATTGTGGTCGTTTTATTTGCTGTTTCTTTAATGCGAAAATTTACCGAGAGAGCACCGGTACGTGCTTTAGGTTAATAAATATTGCCATACTGGGAGGGGAGATAAGTGAACAAAGAAGTAAAAGTAAGTAAAAAAAGTATTACCTTAAAGAATCTAATCAAAACATTTAAGGGAATTTCTGGAGAAAAAGAGGTCATTGCCGTAGATAATGTTTCCTTGAAGGTTAAACCGGGAGAGTTGCTGACCCTGTTAGGTCCCTCTGGCTGTGGAAAAACTACCGTCCTTAGAATGATTGCTGGTCTTGAAATCCCCACCTCGGGAGAAATATATTTAGAGAATAAGATGATTAACAATCTACCTGCAAATAAAAGAGATACGGCAATGGTCTTTCAAAGTTATGGATTATTTCCTCATATGACTATAGCTCAAAATATTGCCTATGGCTGGAGATATCGAGATATAAAAAAAGCCGAACTTAAGAAAAAAGTTAATGATATTATAAAATTAATAGGATTGGAAGGACTGGGAAACAGGGCTCCGGGCAATTTATCCGGGGGTCAGCAGCAAAGAGTTGCCCTGGCCAGGGCTTTAGTTATAGAACCCTCAGTTCTGCTCTGTGATGAACCTCTGTCAAATTTAGACGCAAAACTCAGGGTTCAGATGCGTACTGAGATTCGCCGGCTCCAGCGTAGTCTATCCATTACTACTATTTATGTAACCCATGATCAAACTGAGGCTATGAGCATATCTGATAGGATAGTTATCATGAATAAAGGAAAAATAGACCAAATAGGAACACCTTTTGAAATCTATAATTATCCCAGAACTGAATTTGTGGCTGATTTCATCGGGTCCATTAACTTTATAGAAGGTAAAGTGGAGAATGTATACGATTCGACAGTCACGATTAATATTTTTAACACAAAGTTTGAGATACTCTACAAAGAAGCAAAGATGGAACCCGGGGCTGAAGTGCTGGTTATTGCTCGGCCGGAAACCATTAAAATTTTCCCGGAAGCGGAAGCTCATTTTTCTGGGGTGATAGACCGGGCTACCTACTTAGGTCCTATCGTAGAATATGATATTGATATGGAAGAAGGGACAAGAATCTCTGTAGTGGATTATAACCCAAGTCGAAAGAAGATCTATCGAGAAGGAGAAAAAATTGGAGTAAAATTATCACCGGAACATTTATATATATTACCAAAAACTTCTAGTTAAACTATAAACTTTGGGGACATTCTTCTTTTCTATTCCCGCTCCCCTTTCTGTCATTGCAAGATCTGACCCCAAATCTTCAAATCTTTTATTTTTATTCTTTATTTTGACATTGCTGATTACT
>DASRMF010000037.1:0-10309 GCA_035648055.1 Atribacterota bacterium | reverse complement strand
AGTTCGTCTTCTTCGCTCACCACTTTAACATCTACTACCTGACCTCTTTCTTTGGTAATCTTGATAGCCTTCAACCCTTGGCCGCCTCGGTTACTAAACTCTCTAAATTTCTTTAAATCTGTTCTTTTGGCATATCCTTTCTCGGTGACTAACAATAAGCACTTATCCGTATCCGGGGGTACTAAACTAATATTTACAAGGGAATCTTCAGGTTTTAAAATTATGCCTTTCACCCCAAGGCTGGTTCTCCCCATGGATCTTATCAGGTCTCCCGAAAAACGGATAGACTTTCCCTTCTTGGTAGTTAAAATAACATGCACCTTATCCTCGACAAGCTTTACCCCGATCAATTCATCTTTAGGCAATAGATGTAGGGCAATAATGCCGATATTTCTTAAGTTGGAAAAAAGAGAAAGAGAAACTTTTTTTATCTTCCCATTTTTGGTGGCCATAAACAGACACTTTTCACTACTTTCTTCTTTTGATTCTGCCAATTCATCGCTCTCTATAGGAATAAGAGTAGTAATATGTTCGCCTTTTTCGATGCCTAACAAATTGATGGCCGCAACCCCCCGGGAAGTTCTCCCTCCCTCGGGAATCTGATATGCCCTCCTTCTATAAACCGTCCCTTTGCTGGTGAAAAATAAGATATCATGAAGGTTGGTAGTGACAAACACCTGGTCTACAAGGTCTTCTAATTTAGTGGTCATGCCAATTTTGCCTTTTCCTCCCCTCTTCTGTTTTCTATAAGTGCTTAAAGGAAGTCGCTTAAGGTATCCGTCCTGGGTGTAAGTTATAACAATGTCCTCTAAGGAAATGAAATCTTCGATCTCATATTCTCCTTCATCTTCTATAATCTCAGTCCTTCTCTCGTCACCGTATTTCTCCTTCATTTCCAGCAGCTCGTCTCTAATTATCAACATGAGCTTCTTTTCATTTTGTAAAATATCTTCTAAATAGGCAATGTGTTTTATTAGATTTAAATATTCTTCTATTATCTTTTCGGTCTCCAGAGATGTAAGACGCTGCAGCCTCATATCTAAAATGGCCTGTGCCTGAATATCACTTAATCCAAATCTGCTTTTCAGTTTAGTGTGCGCCGCTTTTGCATTATCTGATTTTTTAATAATCTGCACTACTTCATCAATATTAGACAGAGCAATTTTCAACCCTTCTAAAATATGGGCTCTTTCTCTGGCTTTCCTTAATTCATATCTGGTTCTTCTTTCCACAACTTCTTTACGGTGAGCTAAAAAACATTCTAACATCTCTTTTAAATTAAAAAGCTTGGGTCGGCCTTCGGAAATTGCTAAAGCATTAATTCCAAAGGAAGTTTTCATCTGTGTATGCTTATACAGATTGTTCAGCACTATATCAACATTAGCACCTCTCCTTAATTCAATAACTATCCGCATCCCTTTCCTGTCTGACTCGTCCCTTAGATGGGTAATGTCAAGAATCTTTTTATCCTGAACCAGGTGGGCAATATTCTCTATTAACTTTGCTTTATTTACTTGATAAGGAATTTCTTTGACTATTATGCGGGGGGGATTTTTTCTGCCTTCATCCTTTCCACCATCTACTCCTTCAGTAAATACCACAGCCTGCATTTTTACGATTCCCTTTCCGGTTTCATATGCACTCTTTATTCCCGCTCTGCCGCAAATTATGCCGCCGGTGGGAAAATCAGGGCCTTTAATCGCAGTCATTAATTCCTTTATAGAAACTTGAGGGTCTTCGATTATCATTACTGTGCCGTCAACTACTTCTCTTAAATTATGCGGAGGGATATTGGTGGCCATTCCTACGGCAATTCCCGAAGAACCATTAAGCAAAAGTTGAGGAACTTTTACCGGTAAAACTTTCGGCTCTTTAAGGGAATTATCATAATTGGGAGCAAAGTCAACCGTTTCCTTTTCTATATCAGCTAATAATTCCTGGGCAATCTTTGACATTCGAATTTCGGTATATCTTTGGGCGGCTGCGGAGTCGCCATCTATCGAACCAAAATTTCCCTGGCCATCGATTAAAGGATAACGATAGGAAAAATCCTGGGCCATTCTTACGATTGTATCATATACTGCTATATCACCATGAGGATGGTATTTACCTATTATGTCTCCTACTATTCGAGCAGATTTTTTATAAGCTTTATCGGGTGTATTGCCCATTTTCTCCATAGAATATAACACCCGGCGATGAACCGGTTTTAATCCATCACGGACATCAGGTAAAGCTCGTCCTATTATTACGCTCATGGCGTAACTGAGATAGGCTTCTTTTATCTCCTCTCCGACATCACTGAGTATATTTCTGGATGTTTCTGTAAATTCTTCTTTGAGCTCTTCTTCTTTTTCTTCTTCTTCTTTATTGTTATCTAAATTATCTTTTTCTTCTTTCATAATTCTCCAATTTACTTAGTCCTTAGTTAGTTTTGGTTTTTACTATACGCTAAACTTTATACGCTCTACGCTATTAATAATCCAGATCCTTCACTTCTAAACTGTGTTTATATATAAAATCTCTTCTGGGCTCAACCTTGTCCCCCATTAAAACTGTAAACATGGTTTCTGCTTCTATGGTATCTTCCAGCTCTATTCTCTTTAAAACTCTGTTTCCCGGGTTCATGGTGGTCTCCCATAACTGCTCGGGATTCATTTCTCCCAAACCTTTATACCTCTGAATCCGAGGATTGCCATCTATTTCTTTTAGCTTATCGTTTAATTCCTGCTCGTTAAATAAATAATAGCTTTCTTTATTATATTCAAGTTTGTAGAGAGGGGGCTGGGCAATGTAAATATTTCCTCTTTCGATTAACGGTTTCATATACCGGTAGAAAAAGGTTAAAAGTAGGGTTTTTATGTGGGCTCCGTCAACATCTGCATCAGTCATTATAATAACTTTATAGTATCTTAGTTTTTCAATATCCAGATCTTCTCCGATATTTATACCTAAAGCGGAAACCATAGTTTTTATTTCGTTATTGTCTAGTATTTTATGCAACCGCGCTTTTTCTACATTTAGAATTTTACCCCTTAATGGGAGGATGGCCTGAAATCTCCTGTCTCTCCCTTGTTTGGCAGAACCTCCTGCAGAATCACCCTCTACTAAAAATATCTCTCTGAATAGGGGATCTTTTTCCGAACAATCAGCTAATTTTCCGGGAAGAGTCCCTAATCCCAATATTCCATTTTTTTGCCGGACTAGATTTCGAGCTTTTCTGGCTGCCTCTCTGGCGTTTAAGGCAGAAACAGACTTAGCCAGTACCTTCTTGCCTACACTTGGATTCTCATTAAGAAAATTATTTAGGCCTTCTCCTACAACATAAGATACTACCCCCCTTACTTCGCTGTTTCCCAGTTTGGTTTTAGTCTGGCCTTCAAATTGAGGGTCTAATAGTTTTACGCTAACTACAGCGGTTAATCCTTCTCTTACATCATTGCCGGAAAGATTGTTTTCTCCTTCTTTTAAAGGTGATTTTTTACCATTAGACAATAAATTATTGCGGGCATAGTCGTTTATTACTCTGGTTACAGTCGCCTTAAATCCTGCTAAATGGGTCCCGCCTTCTTCCGTATTTATATTATTAGCAAAAGAAAGGATGTTTTCTGTATAACTGTCATTGTATTGTAATGCGACCTCTACCTCTATATCATCTTTCTTCCCCTTAAAACAAATGGGCGCTGGGAATAAAACGTCTTTGTTTTTATTTAAATGGCTAACAAATTCGCTTATTCCCCCATTGTATTTATAAGAAACTTCTTTATTCTCTTCCCTTTCATCTTTTAAATTAATCTTAACTCCGGCATTTAAAAAAGCGATTTCTCTTAGCCGATGAGTAATGCTATCGAAATTAAAGGTGGTGTCTTCAACAAAAATAGCCGGGTCAGGCTTGAAGGTAATTTTAGTTCCGGTGAGGGAAGATTTTCCCATTTTTTTTAAGTCGGTTACGACATCCCCTCTTTCAAATCTCTGAAAAAATATTCCCGAATCTCGATATACTTCTACTTCCAGCCATTCTGAAAGAGCATTTACAACTGAAAGACCTACCCCGTGCAGTCCACCGGTGACCCGGTATCCGCCTCCTCCAAACTTACCGCCGGCGTGGAGTTTAGTCAGCACTATTGTTACCGCCGGTAATTTGGTTTCTTTGTGAATATCTACCGGTATTCCCCTCCCGTCATCAATTACGGTAACGCTGTTATCCGGATGAATAACAACTTCTATTTTTTTACAATAGCCGGCCATCGCTTCATCAATGCTGTTATCTACCACTTCGTCTAAAAGATGATGCAGTCCTCTACTGGAAGTACTCCCGATGTACATGCTGGGCCTTTTTCTGACGGCCGTTAAACCCTCTAAGACCTGTATTTGTTTAGCGGTATATTGATTATCTTTATTATTTGTTTTCTTTTTTCTTTTTGGCAATGGTATAAACTCCCATCAAAATGAAACCGCAGCTTTCCGCCACGGTTTTTATTTTTATAATTTATTATGAAGATTTAATTTATTATTCTAAAAACCTGATTAATTTTACTATATTATGGCCCTTATGTCAAAATTCTCCCCTCTTTTTACGTCTCTCTTAAGCCTCTGTTTAATTGCCTTTAAATTGGGGCATTCGGACCTTAAACAGGATGTTAGAAATTATTTTTTCCCCCGCTTCCCGATTAATTTTTTCAATAAGTTCTCCTTTTCTTAAATTCAGTTCGTTGGCCCAAACATTACTTTTTACAGCCAAAAAAAGGCACTTGTCCTGTATTTTAATTGGCTGGGAAGATCGGGCAATCTCTTTGCCTGCCAGACTCTCCCAATTATTAATTATTTGATAACCTTTTATCTTTTTAATCCATTTTTTATTTTTTAAAAAATTTTCTAGGGCTGCTTTAAAGGGAACTATGTCTTTTTTCTTCATAAATTAATTATCTTCCCCTCTTCTATTTTAAATATCCTGCTTTTTTCTTTGATATTACTGTTAAAATAATCCAAATTTATACTGGTAATAAAAGTCTGGACATTTTTGTCAATAATTAATCCCAATAAGAAATACCTTCTGTCTTCATCTAATTCTGACATAACATCATCTAAGAAAAATATAGGGTAAACCCCCTCTTTTTCCTTAATTAGTTCTAGTTCGGACAATTTCAAAGATAAAACTGATGTTCGTTGCTGGCCTTGTGAGCCGTAAGAAGCGACATTAAACCCGTTGATGTATACGGAAAAATCGTCCCGGTGGGGGCCTAGCAAAGTAGTTCTCTGTTCTATTTCTTTCTCTTTGTGTTCTTCTAATTTATCCTTAAATGCTGTATCTATCGAAGAAACGTTTTCTTCATGGCCTTTTAATATATTGCTTTGGTAGGTTAGTTTTATATTCTCTTTTTCTTTGGTAATTTTTTGATGAAATTTGTACGCCAGGAGGTTTAGTTTTTTTATAAATTTAATTCTGGTTAAAATTAAAAAAGATCCCCTCTCTATCAAGCGGGGATCCCATATAAGGAGTTGTTCTCTCTTCTTTTTTTGATTAATTTCTTTCTTTAATATATTATTGCGGTGTCCTAAAATTCTATAATATTCTGAAAGGTACCTATGATATAAGGGATAAATTTGGGAAATCTGTTCATCTAAAAATTTTCTTCTTAAAGATGGGGCACCTTTTATTATCTGCAGGTGCTCGGGAGAAAACACCACCCCTTTAAATTCTTTGTTTAGGGCGGTTTTTTTTTGAATATTTTGGTTTATTTTTATTGTTTTAATTAGTTTATTTTTATAAAAATCTTCCGTTTTTTTCTCTAACGCTAAAGCTATTTGGATATTTTCATCATCTTTATTAATCTCTCCAAACAGATAAGCACTTTCACTATTCCAGTTTATTACTTCTTTGTCCTCTTTTGTTCTATAAGAGCTTCCTTTTACTATTAAATTTATTCCTTCTAATAAATTGGTCTTGCCCTGGGCATTATTTCCGATAAAAATATTAAGATTGGGGTCAAACTCTATAGACAGGTCAGAAAAATTTCTGTAGTTTTTTAGTTTTATTTTTTTAAAATACAAATTTCTTCCCCTTCTCCTCTGTTTCTGTATTTCTATATTACCTAATAGTATATCGTAACGAAGAAATATTATATAGTTAGTTACTCTGCTCTTACCGGCATTAAGATATAAATATAACTTTTGTCTTCATCTGGAGTAATAATTGCCGGATTAAGCGGGTCGTTTAGTTTAATTATAGTGTTTTCTTTTTTTATTGTCTTTAATATATCTAAAATATAATCAGTATTAAAAGTTATATTAATATCTTCTCCTTTTTTAAAGCTGAGGATTTTTTCAAAAGCCTCACCAGTGCTCGGGCTTTCTGCTTTTAAAAATATTTCGCATTTTTCCTGTTTTTGATTATTTTCTTTATTGGTTATTTCCATCTTTACTGTTTTTAAATCTTCCCTTACAAAAAGAGCAATCCTTTCCATTTTGTCCCTAAATTCCTCGGTGTTTATTTTTATTTCGGTTTTAAAAGAATTTGGAATTATCTGCTTATAATCAGGGAATTGCCCTTCTATTAATCGGGAATATATTCTTATGCTGTTTTTATGACCGTCGGGAAACAAAATAAATATTATCTGTTTTTCCCCAAATCTGATTTCTGTAAAAACTTCCTCGTTATCTAAAAGAAGTCTGGATAGCTCTAATAAGGCACGGTGAGGAATTATAACTTCTATTTCTTCATCTATTGTTGTTTTTTCTATATTTATTGGTTGAATATTTTTAAGAGATAGTCTGTGGCTATCAGTAGTAACTACTTCAATCTTGTTGTCTATTATTTTAAAAAGTGCCCCATTTAAAAAAGTTTTGCTTTCGTCGCGGGAGGTGGAAAATATAACCTGTTGAATAGTCTCTTTAAATAATTTTTGATTTAATTTAATTTTGGCTATCATTTTTATTTCCGGAAAATTAGAGAATTCTTCTGCGGAAAAACCTAAAATTTTATAATTAGAATTATTTTCTGTAATGGTGGTTATATTATTTTCTGTACATTCTATCTCTATTTTTCCTTCAGGAAACTTTTTAATTAATTCACTTATTATTTTACTGGGAATAACTGTGGAACCGGTCTCAATAACCTGGGCTGGAATATAACAATCTATCCCAATTTCTAAATCAGTAGCGAATAGATGGACTTTATTATCTTCGTTTGCTTCAAAAAGTATTCCATTATAAATAGGTAATCCTATTCTGCTGGAAATTCCTTTTTGTACTATTTGAATCCCGTGTAGTAAACTTTCCTGAGAACAGATAATTTTCATATTTTTACTCCTTTACTCTAAATATATTCTAATAAAGATATAGTATTAATAGTAATAGTACTGTTGAAACTGGGGAAAGAAAAGATAAGCTTAATATTTTATTGTAAATACCCGGTGGATAAAACCAGGGATAAATTTTTAAAATATTAACAAATTCCCCATTTTTTATTTTTAATTCAAAAAAATAGTTAACAACTAAAAACTTTAAACATATTATTAAATAGTTATCAACAATCAGCATCTTTTAATTTCTAAAGTTAGGTTGTCTATAATATTTTTAAAACTCTTCTCTTTTTTAATTTTATTTTTAATTTTACCATAAGAATGAAGAATAGTGGTGTGATCTCTTCTACCAAAAGAGTCCCCAATTGAAGTTAGAGAAAGATTAGTTAACTCCCGGGAGATATAAACAGCCACCTGCCGGGCTAGAACAATGTCTTTATTTCTCTTTTTAGATAATAGAGAATTAATCTTAATGTTATAAAAATCTGCCACCGTTTTTTGAATTTGGTCAATAGAAATATTTTTACTTTCCAAAGGGATAATATCTTTCAATATTTCCTGGGTTAAAGGAATAGATAATTCCTTTTTTGTCAAAGTAGAATAAGCGGTTAGTTTAGTTAAGGCTCCTTCTAATTGCCTAATATTAGAAGGGATTTTATTGGCGATAAAATCAATTACCTCGGCAGGTACATTTAAATTTTCCGATTGGCTTTTTTTTCTTAAAATCGCAATACGGGTTTCTAAATCAGGAGGCTGGATGTCAGTTGTTAAACCCCATTCAAAACGAGATATTAACCGTTCTTCTAAAGTAATGATATCTTTTGGCGGCCGGTCACTGGTAATTACTATCTGTTTATTCAACTCATATAAAGTATTAAAGGTGTGAAAAAATTCTTCCTGGGTTCTCTCTTTTCCGGCTAAAAATTGTATATCATCAATTAATAAAATATCCACGCCGCGATATTTATCACGAAAAGCGACAGTGCGGTCATCCCTTATAGAATTAATCAGTTCATTGGTAAATTTTTCTGACGATATGTATAAGACTTTGGTTTTACTGTTTTGCCACTTTATATAATTGCCGATAGCTTGCATTAAATGAGTTTTACCTAAACCTACTTCCCCATATACGAAAAGCGGGTTATAGGCTTTCCCTGGAGACTGAGCTACCGCAAGACAGGCAGCGTGAGCAAAACGATTGCTATTTCCCACTACGAAATAATCAAAAGTATATTTTGGGTTTAAAAGAAGATTAGAATTTTTATGAAAAATATCTTCCTTTTTATCTTCCTTTTTAATTTTCTTTTTAGATGTAGGCTGGGAAGGTGCGGAAAATTTTTGATCAACCGCCTTAAATTTTATTGTTAAATTATCATCTGAGCCGAGTGCCCCCCTTAAAATATCTTTAATAAACCCGGTATAATGTTTTTCTAACCAGTCTTTACTAAAATCCCCGGGGGTTGAAATCACCAACTCGTTATCAGCGAATTTATCAATCTTTGTTTGGCTAAACCAGCTATTATAAGCCTGGGGGCTTAATTCTTTTTTTATTGTTTCTAAAATCTTATTCCAAAGCTCTTCAATCTCCGCAAACTCCATATATAATACCACCTTCCTGCACAATTAATATTTTTTTGTCATAATCCGATTATAAAAGTTTTATAGACCGAAAAAGAGTTATCAAACTATAAAAAATTTACGGAAACCCATAAGTTATGGGGGTTTTATGAATTTTCCCCAAAGCTAACAACCGGCTGTGGAAAACCCTGGGAGAATTTTTCTATTAAATTTCAACATCTTTTTCAAGAAAATAAACTTTAATACTTTATTTATAGATTACTAAACAGCTAAAAGCAAAGGAGTTAAAGGAGTTATTAACAGTTTATTAACATTTGTGGATAACCCGGGCGAAAAACCAATTAATTTTGTACTTATAATAGCAAAATTTTTTTTATTAAGCAAAAATATTTTTTCGCATTTATATTTTCTTTCTCCTTTTTAATCCGGTACTTTTCTGTTAGCGTAAACTTTAGAGGGGCATTTTAAAAAAGAAAAGAATGGTTAATTCTTTTCTTTCACACGATACGCGACATGAATATACTTTTTCCATATACTTGACATTTAGAGTGCATTAAAGATATAATTTTTATTGAATTTTAAATTCGATATTTTAACAAAGAAGGAGAGAATTAGTTAAATGAAGCGGACTTATCAACCAAATACCAGAAAAAAATTAAAGGTTCATGGATTTCGCGAAAGAATGAGCACCAAAGCCGGCCGACTAGTATTAAAAAGAAGGCGTTTAAAAGGACGCAAGCGCCTTACAGTATCCGGATAATTAATTTTGTATATAGAAGAGGAATTTTGATAAAGAGAAAATTATCAAAAACCAGTGAATTTAAGAAAGTTTTTTCGGAAGGCAGAAGAATTGAAGGCAAGAACTTAATAATATTTATTTTAAAGAATGATTATAATTTTAACAGGCCCGGGATAATAGTAAAAAAAGAGATAGGTAAAGCAGTATTTAGAAACAAGATAAAGAGACGGACAAGAGAAGCATTCCGTCTTATAAATAAGAAATTATCTCCGGGACATGATATAATTATGCTGGCCAAAAACAATATTAAGGAATCAGACTATTTTGAGATATGCCAGGAACTGGAAAGCCTTTTAAATAAAGGGAGATTGTTTTTGCAAAAGAAAGAACAGCAAACAGGAGACTTATACTAATACAAGGAAAATCTATGATCTTTCCTAAAGAGAAAGAAAAAGCAATAGAATTTCATTAGAGACTTTATGAATAAAATAATTATTTTACTATTAAGCTTTTACCAAAAATACATATCCCCTTTAAAACCTGCTACCTGTAGGTTTTATCCTACCTGTTCTGAATATGCCTCACAGGCCCTGAAAGAATACGGTCTTTTAAAAGGTTTAAGGCTTTCTGCGGGGAGAATATTACGCTGTCACCCCTTTAATCCGGGAGGTTATGATCCCCTTCCCGATTC
>DASRMF010000036.1:0-34984 GCA_035648055.1 Atribacterota bacterium | reverse complement strand
TACATTCCGCCCATTCCACCCATTCCACCTGGAGGCATGCCCGGCATATCTTTCTTTTCTTCAGGTTTATCGGTAATCAAACATTCGGTAGTAAGGATCATTCCACCTATACTGGCTGCATTTTGTAAGGCAGACCTGGTGACCTTAGCCGGATCAACAATACCTGCTTTTATCATATCGGTAAATTCTCCGGTTAAAACATCAAAACCAATACCTTTTTCTTTGGTCTTTAATTTCTCCACAATCACCGAACCCTCATAACCGGCATTCTTGGCAATCTGTTTCGCCGGAGCTTCTAAAGATTTTATTATAATTTTTACTCCGATTTTCTCATCACCTTCTAATTTCATATTCTCCAATCCTGGAATAATATTTATTAGAACAGTTCCTCCGCCAGCAACAATGCCTTCTTCTACCGCTGCTTTAGTTGCAGATAGGGCATCTTCAACGCGATGTTTCTTTTCTTTAAGCTCAGTTTCAGTAGCAGCACCAACTTTAATAACAGCTACTCCGCCAACCATCTTTCCCAATCTCTCTTGTAATTTTTCGCGATCATAATCAGAGGTTGTATCTTCAATCTGAACCCTAATTTGGGCTTCACGTTTCTTAATTTCTGCAGTGTCGCCTTTTCCATCTACAATGATAGTCTCTTCTTTGGTTATTTTAACTTGATGAGCACTTCCTAACATCTTAATTTCTGTATTTTCTAATTTGAGTCCTATCTCTTCAGAAATTAATTGTCCGCCAGTAACCACTGCGATATCAGCCATCATTTCTTTTCTTCTATCTCCAAAACCAGGCGCCTTCACAGCAACACAATTTAGAGTTCCTCTAATTTTATTTACTACTAAAGTAGCCAAAGCCTCTCCTTCGACATCCTCAGCAATAATTAATAAAGGTTTGGCGGATTGAGCAACTTTTTCCAAGATAGGTAATAACCCTTTCATATTACTTATTTTAGAATCAGTTATTAATATATAAGGGTCATCGAAAATTGCTTCCATCCTTTCTGCATCAGTTACCATATAAGGGGAAATATATCCTTTATCAAATTGCATTCCTTCTACTACTTCTAAAGTAGTTCCTAAAGTTTTGGATTCTTCTACGGTGATTACTCCGTCTTTCCCTACTTTTTCCATAGCATCAGCAATGATATCTCCTATTTCTCTATCAGCAGCTGAAATTGAAGCTACATTAGATATAGATTCTCTATCACTAACTTCTTTACTCAACTTTTTAATTTCACTAACTGCTTTTTCTACAGCTTTATCTATTCCCTTCTTTACCATAATGGGGTTTGCACCAGCTGCCACATTTCTCAAACCTTCATGAATAATCGCTTGAGCTAATACAGTAGCAGTAGTAGTACCATCTCCAGCAATATCATTAGTTTTAGTTGCTACTTCTTTCACAAACTGAGCCCCCATATTTTCAAAAGGGTCCTCAACATCAATCTCGCGAGCAATAGTAACTCCATCATTAGTAATGGTGGGTGAACCAAATTTTTTATCTAAAACTACATTTCTTCCCTTAGGACCTAAAGTAATTCTTACACTGTCAGCTAAGGTTCTTGCACCTTTCTCCAAGGCTCTCCTTGCATCTTCATCAAATAAAAATTGTTTTGCCATTTATTTATCCTCCTTTTATATCTAACCTCTTTAAATTTTTTTCTTTTTAAAATTAAATTGTTTTAAATCAATTGTAATATAATAATTTATATTTTATTATTTCACAATTGCTAAAATATCTTTTTCGCTTAAAATGAGATAATCTTCATCATCATCGTCTTTGATGTCTGTCCCAGAATATTTTGCATATACTACTTTATCTCCTTTTTTAACAGTCATAGGAACTATTTTCCCATCTTTGTTAGTAGCGCCGGGTCCTACGGCCAATATTTCTCCTGCTTGAGGCTTTTCTTTAGAAATAGTATCAGGAAGCAGAATTCCTCCTTTGCTTTTCTCCTCTTCTACTAAGGGTTTTATCAATACCCGATCTCCTAATGGTTTTAATTCCTTAATGTTCATGCTCAGTAACCTCCTTTAATTTATATTTATACTTTAAAAATTAATTAGCACTCTCATAGCAAGAGTGCTAAAAACACCTTATATATAGTATATAAACTTCTTAGGAAAAGCAAACTTCGTTATCTGCCATATTTAGCTATTTACCCTTATTTTTTATGATTATAAGTTATTTATTGATCATTTGCTTCTATTTAGTAGTTTTTCCTCACCAATGGCAATCTTGATATTGCATCTAAGTTTAAAGATGATTTTTTGTTTTCTTTAAATTTATAATATCCTGCTGAAGCTACCATAGCTGCATTATCTGTACACAAGGAAATTGAAGGATAGAAAACCTCAATATTTAATAGATTTGCTTTCTCTTTAATCTCTCTCCTTAGAGAGCTATTGGCAGCAACTCCACCAGCTAAAACAATCTGTTTCGTTTTAAACTTTAAAGCTGCTTTTATAGTCTTTCCTACCAATACATCGGTTACTGCTTGTTGGAAAGAAGCCAATATATCGCTAATAGGAATATTTTTATTCCTTTTTTCTAACGCTTTTATATGGTAGATTACTGCAGTTTTAAGACCGCTAAAACTAAAATCATAACTTTTATCATTTAAAATAGGGCGAGGAAATCGGATTGAGGAGGGATCTCCTTCTTTAGCTAATTTTTCGGTGATAGGGCCACCGGGGTAGCCTAAGTTTAAAAACTTTGCTATTTTATCGAAAACTTCTCCTGCTGCGTCATCTTTGGTCTGGCCTAATAATTTATATTCTCCAAAATATTTTATATACACCAAAGAAGTATGTCCACCTGAAACAATTAAACAAATAAAGGGGGGTTTTATCTCATTGTGTTCTAAAAAATTTGCATAAATGTGGGCTTCAAGGTGGTTCACTCCGATAAGTGGTATATTTCTTGCATAAGCTATGGCTTTAGCGACAGATAATCCCACTAATAGTGAACCTATTAAGCCTGGGCCGTAAGTTACTGCTATTGCAGATAAATCAGTAATCTTTTTCCCTGATTCGTCTAAGGCTTTATCAATTACCGGGATGATATCCTCCATATGTTTACGTGAAGCTATTTCTGGAACCACTCCTCCATATTTTTGATGAATGCTAATCTGGGAAGCGACTATGTTCGAAATAATTTTTTTTCCATCTTCCACAATAGCAGCTGCTGTTTCGTCACAAGAGGTTTCGATTCCCATTATTAAGTCTGACATAACATTTTTTTCCTTCTGCATAGAATGTACTAATTTATTAATTGACCAATTCACCGATTAGCTAATTGACCAAAGAAAAACAATACAAATATAAGAATTGACCAGTTAATTTAGTTAGCTAGTTAGCCAGAATAAAAGTGCATCTCGTATCTCATGAATAATTAGCTATATGGTACCTGGTTAAAGGTTCTGATTTTAACTGGTAAACCGGTTAACTGGGTAACTAAATAAACTCGCAACCTGTTACCCGAAACTATTAACTCTCACTTGTTACTTATATTTTTTCTCCCAGACAATTTCAGCCTGAGACTTCCTCAGATAAAAAGGAGAAAGTGTAGAAATATCATCTTCTTCTCTTTTTTTAAGTTTATTTAAACCTAAAATAGCAATATTAGTAGCTGTCGGTAAATTTATTTGGGAATCGATAAATAAAGCATCTTTACCTAATTTTTCCTTAATAATATCCCGATATTTTTTTATTCCATCTCCTAAGAAGATTATCTTTTCTTTTAAGAGAGAGAGTCGGGTAAGCAAACTTTGAATATCTTCACATTTATAATCCATAAACCTATGCAAACTATCCCCTCCCCGAAATACCACATCATATATTTCATCTTTCTTGGATTCTAAAACAGGACATATTAAATAGGGAATTTCTTTTAAGGGGAATGCCATGGCATCTAAGGTAGGAATTCCCAATAAAGGTAATGAACGAGCGTAACATAGCCCCTTTGCCACACCTAAACTAATTCGAAGACCAGTAAAGGAACCTGGGCCTATGGAAACTGCGATACCATTAATTTCTTCTATTTTTAAGTCTATGGTTTTTAACAAGTCTTTTATAGCAGGTACTAAAATAGATGAATGTTTTTTTTTCAAGCCATTAATAGTATACTCTATAAGAATATTTTCATCTTCTATTAAACCTAAATTACAAAACTTGGTAGAAGTATCAATTCCTAAAATTTTCAATTCTGCTTAGCTCCTTTAAAAATTTTTTAAATCTATCCTCTTGGGAAATGAAAGAGATTATTCTTTCATAACGATCTTTAAATTTGATATCAATCTTTAAATGTTCTTTTGGTAAAAGTTGTTCAATCTTCTCAGCCCACTCAATAACTGTCAATCCTTCTCCGTAAAAATATTCCTCGTAACCCAATTCTAAAACTTCTTCTGCACTATTAAGCCGGAACAGGTCAAAGTGATAAATTGGAATTTTACCTTGATATTCATTTATGATGGTAAAAGAAGGGCTAGTGACATAATCTTTCACTTCTAATTGCTGAGATATTCCTTGAATAAAACAGGTTTTTCCTGCACCTAATTCTCCGTAAAAAGCCAATAAATCTCCGGGCCTAACCAATTTGCCTACTTCTTTCCCTATTTTTTTCGTTTCTTCGGGACTATTAGTAATAATAGTTAAATTCATCTTAACTTATTCACCAATTCTCCTATTCACCCATTGACCAATTAAATTAATCGTTAGTATATCGTATTGCGTATTGCGTTCGTATTTAAATGGCAAAAAGAGAAAAAACCTACAATTTGGAATATACAAATATTTACTTATAATATATTATTCATCACTGTTTCTCTCTGTCTTCTGCCTTTTATTTTCCTTACGAGATACGGATTTGTTCCAGGTAACCAATTAACTATCTAACTCTTTTCTTATTACTCATCACTCATCACTGTATTTCTAAACGCCCTACGCTAAACGCTATACGCTATTTTGCTACAGTAATTTTTCCCCTAACATAGTTTTAATCTTCCAGGGTCTTCCATTTTTAATAAATAATTTAGGAACTCGTTTTTTATCAGGCATATGAACAATTTCGTAATTAATAGTCCCAATTTTATCTGCTATTTCTTCTACGCTTATTTCTTCTTGTCCCTGTCTTCCCCAAAGTATCACTTCGTCACCTATTTCCACTTGAGGAAGATCAGTAACATCTATCATGGTTTGATCCATACATACCCGCCCGATTATAGGAAAACGCCTTCCTCTTACCAAAACCTCTCCTTGATTAGAAAGTAGTCGATTATAACCATCAGCATAACCTACTGGTAAAGAAGCAACAACTGTTCTTTTTTTCTTGGTAGTATAAGTTCGACCATAACCGATAGATTCTCCCGTAAACAATTCTTTTAAAAAAACTATTCGAGTTTTAAAACTGTGAGCAGGAATTAGTTTTACAGTCTTCTGCACCTCTCTTGAAGGATAAAGTCCGTATACAGAGATTCCCGACCTTACTAAATCTAACCACATATGTGGTAAATCAAGAAGTGTAGCACTATTTCCTACATGTTTTACCGGAATTCTTATTTCTTCTTTTTCTAAAATAGTTAAAACTTCCATAAATTTTTTAAATTGTTTTTCAGTATATGTCTTATCTTTCTCATCAGCAACTGAAAAATGGGTAAAGATGCCTTCTATTTCCACATTTTTCAAAACCTTTACTTTTTTAATAAAATTTAAAACATGGTTAGGGGATATTCCTATTCTTCCCATACCCGTATCTACTTTAAGATGAACCTTAACTATTTTGTCTTCTTTAAACGCTGAATCAGAAAGTTTTTCTATCCTCTCATATTCACTCACTGTAGGAGTTATATTATATGATACCAATAGTTCTGCTTGTTGCTTCAAAGTTAAACCGAGGACTAAAATAGGTACAGTAATACCGCTTTTGCGGAGAAAAATACCTTCTTCTAAACGAGCGACCGCTAATCTTGTAGCTCCGTTATTTAAAACTACTGAAGCTATTTCCAGAACATCATGCCCGTAAGCATTGCCTTTAACTACCGCCATTAATTCTTTTTCTTCACCTATTAACTTTTTGATATTTTTCACATTGTTTGCAATTGCATCAAGATTTATTTCTACCCAGGTAGGACCCAATAACTTTTGCATTTTATTTTCCCCTTTTTTAATTATTCCGAATTTAAAAAAGCCTGAGGAACTTGAGACAAAATATCACCGGCTATCATACCTCTTTCTCCCTTGATGCCCCGGGCTAAATCGCCGGCCAGAGTATGGATGTAAACTCCGGTTATTGCTGCAGAAAAATTATCAGCACCCTGGGCTATTAAGCTGCAAATTATTCCAGTCAGAACATCCCCCGAACCTCCGGTAGCCATTCCTGAATTATCACCAACATTGATATAGGTTTCTCCTTCTTTGTTAGCAATTATTGTTCTAGCTCCTTTTAAAACTACTACAATTCCATATTTTTGAGCAATTTCTCTGGTAATATCTAATTGATTATTTAAAATATAATCTACATCCTTATTTATTAATTTAGCTATTTCCCCGGGATGGGGAGTAATCACCAGAGGAGTTTTAGTCTTTTTCAATATGGTAGGATCCTCACTTAAGGCATATATTGCATCGGCATCAACAACCAAAGGAATATTAGATTTTTCTATAATTTTTCTAACTAATCTTTGAGTCTCTGCTTGTCGGGAAATACCAGGACCTATCCCTAATACAGAATAATTTTTCATTAATTTTGAAATTGTTTCTTCTGCTTCTTCTCCTAAAGACTGTTTTTCCGTTTCGGCAAGAGGAAGGGTCATAACTTCGGTTAATTTTACTTCCATTATTGGATTCAAACTTCTAGGAATTCCCAATACCACAATGCCTGCTCCGCTTCTCATAGCTGCTTCGCTGGCTAAATATGCTGCACCAGTCATGCCCGCCGAACCAGCTAAAATTAAGACTTTGCCAAAAGAACCTTTATGGGAATAGGTTGCACGAAAAGGTAAAAGTGGTTTGACTATCTCTTTGGTTACCATATTAGTTTTTATTTTATTATTTTTTAGAAGATAAGAGGGTATGCCAATGTCTTCTATTGTTATCTTTCCCGCATAGCTCGCTCCGGGAAAAATCAATAAACCAATTTTTGGTAGAGCTAAAGTAATGGTATGAGCTGCCTTGATGCATGGTCCTTCAATCTTTCCTGTATCTGCATCTAAACCAGAAGGAACATCAATTGCAACTACTTCTTTGTTAGCAATATTAATCAAATCTATTATCTTAGCTTTTAAACCAGTCACCTTCCCTTGTAATCCGGTTCCCAATATGGCATCAATAATCAAATCAGAATTTTGTATGGCTTTTTGTATTTCTTCGAGTTTCGTAGTTTCTGCCTCGATTAATTCGACTCTCATTTTATTAATTATATTTAAATTTTCTTCTGCTTCGCCTTTAATTTTATTAAAAGGGGTGAGGAGAAATACTTTTACTTTCGCTCCGTAGTTATAAAGATGACGAGCAACTACAAAACCATCTCCCCCATTATTGCCCGATCCAGCAAAGATGATAATCTTTTTTAATCTTAAATCAGGATAAATATTTTTCAGACTTTGAAATATTCTTAATCCAGCATTTTCCATCAAAATAAGGCCAGATAGATTATTTTCTTCTATTGCTTTCCGATCAATTTCTCTAATTTGTTGGCTGGTAACTACCTTCATAAGATAACTCCCCTTAAATTAATTGACCAATTATCCAATTAAATTAGTCGTTAGTTTTAAATACAAGTTTTTAGTTTTCAGTTATCGGTTTACAGTTTTTACGATTTTGTAGGGGCACAATGAATTGTGCCTTCCTTTTTTATTGTCTTTTGTTATACCCTGGGCACGATGCATCGTGCCCCTACATCTGACTTCTAATTTCTATCTTACTATCTCTTTGCTATATACTCAATGCTAGATACTATATCTTAATTATGCTATTCACTAACAACTAATTACGCTAAACGCTCGCTCTATACTAGAATACAAGATACGAATCAGTATTGATTTTTATTTTTCAAGTGTGCCTTCAAGAATTACCTGGGAAATAGCATATTCTTTGGTATGAGATATGGTGATAAAATACTTGTTAACTCCTCTTGTTGAAGCGATATTTTTTAATTTTCCGAATGTGTCTATAATAGGTTGCCCTAGCTCATCATTTTTTATTTCAATCTCTTTCCAATTAGCCCCTCTTAAGCCTAATCCCAATGCTTTTAATAGTGCTTCTTTGGCGGCAAATTTCCCAGCATAAGATTGATATTTGTTGTCCTTCTTTTTTTCACAATAATTTCTCTCTAGGGGAGTAAATATCCTGGAGTTAAAATTATTTCCCCATCTTTTAATTATTTTTTCTATTCTTTCTATTTTAACTAAATCTATTCCACAACCTATAATCAAGAGCATCTATCCTTTTACTTATTAATTTTTCTCTATCAGTTATTAATTAGCTAGATAATTTAAAATTCTTTGTAATAAACATTACCCTTTTCTATCTTTCCTTTTAGCCATTTCAGTAAATATTTTTTAATTACGTTTCTGCTGACGGGTATTAAAAAAATAAAACCCACTGTATCTGTAACAAAACCGGGAGTAAGAAGTAATATACCTCCGGCCAAAATAATTGCTCCTTGAATTAAGCTATCTCCCGGCATGATTCCATCATTTAAATCGTTCTGAATCTTCTTTAATATCATAAAACCCTGATTTTTTACCAAATAAGCTCCTAATATCCCCGTAAAAATAATTATACTGATTGTAGTTAAACTTCCTATTCTCTTCCCCACTTCAATTAAAATATATAGTTCTGTTACTGGAATTATTATAAATAGTATTAATAGTTTGGTAAAAAACATCGTTTACTCCAATTTATAATTAAAATATTTTTAGTAAAATATCCTTAAATTAGTCGTTATTATTTAGTTTACTAGTTGGCTGGTTTGTTGGTTAATAAGTTTAGTATTAATTCTTCAACTAGCTAACCAGATAACCAACTAACCAGCCAACGATATACGAGATATAAATTAGGGCTTACAGAAAAAGAAAATTCCTATGCAATTAAATTAATTTAAGATTAGTATTACATATATTCTTCTACTTCTTTCTGCATCTCCTTAGATATAACTATAAACCTCCCCTTTGCCTCCGCCAATAAAGCACCATCTTCTGAACGAGCTTCCGCTTGAGCCTCAATCATTCTGCCTAAATCTTTAGTCATCTGCGCGGTAAAGATAATTTTTTCCCCTACCAGAGCTTTTTTTCTGTATTTGATGTTTACTTCTACGGTCATAGTCATAACATCCTTACTTATAATTGCAGTTCTACCCATTATTTCATCTAAAATAGAAAACAATATTCCTCCGTGAACAATTCCTTTAAAACCCTGGTGTTTCGATTCGGGAATAAACTCCGCTCTCATTTTATCTTGATCCCTAAAAAAAGTGATATTTAAACCGATGGGATTATCTTTCCCACAAACAAAACATTTTTTATATCCTGGTAAAGCTTGCAAAAGTAAAACCTCCCTGTACTTGGTTACTTGTTTACCTGGTTAGTTGGTTGCTTAGTTAAGAAGATTACCGCATAAACGAATAACTAACTGACCAACATTTTAACTTCTATCTTCTTCACGAGATTCGTATTTGTCTTCTGTTTTCTTAGCCAATTAACCAAGTAACCATCTAACTGGTTAACTAATTTTTTACTATCTCTTTAATTGCCTTTATAGTGGCATGAATATCATCTTCACTAATTCCGTAATGAGTAACCAAACGAACTTTAGTAGGTGGCCGAGGCGAACCTAATATATTATACTCTGCTAACTTGGGTAAAAATTGGTGAGTATCCATACCAGATTTATTAAGGTCAAAACAAACCATATTAGTCTGAACTGTTTCTAAATCAACTTTTATTCCACTTATATTAGCCAAACCCTCTCCTAAAATTCGGGCGTTTTTGTGGTCTTCTTCCAATCGTTCTACCATATTTTCAAGAGCAATTATCCCAGCTGCTGCTAAAATACCTGCCTGCCTCATTCCTCCCCCCAGCATCTTTCTATTTTTACGGGCTCTTTGAATAAATTCTTTTGAACCTGCTAAAATCGAACCTACTGGAGCACTAAGACCTTTAGAAAGACAGAACATCACTGAATCAACATCTTTGGCGAGAAGAGCGGGTTTAATATTTAAAGCTATAGCAGCATTAAATATTCGAGCCCCGTCTAAATGAACTTGAATATTTCGTTGATGGGCTAATTGGCAGATTGCTTCGATTATCTCAGGAGGAATAATTGTTCCTCCGGCACGATTATGAGTATTTTCCACACAGATTAAAGTCGTCTTAGGGTAATGAAGATTTTCCTCTCTCAATGCCCTTTTAATATCCTGAGGATTAAGAATTCCCTTATCTCCGGTAACTAACCGAGGTATCACTCCTGCTACCGCCGACATACCTCCCACTTCATAATAATATATGTGGGAGTCCGTCTCTAAAATTACTTCATCTCCTCTTTGGCAATGAGTTAATACCGCTGTAAGATTTCCCATAGTACCACTGGCCACAAATAATGCTGCCTCTTTCCCTATCTTCTTTGCAGCTAATCCTTCTAGTCTATTTACTGTGGGGTCTTCTTGGTAAACATCATCTCCTACTTCAGCATTATTCATAGCTTCTCGCATCTCATCTGTCGGCAAGGTAACCGTATCACTTCTTAAATCAATTTTTTTTAAATTTATTTTTTTCTTAAAAGTACTGATAATTATACACCTCCAAAAAATATAAAGTATTCAGGAGTCAGAAGCCAGAGTTAATTCGTCGTTCGTATCTTGTATCTCGTACATTATAGCGTTTAGTTAACAACAGACGAGATCCTGTCTTCCAGAATTCACAATTTTGTTTTGTAGGGGTTGGGTTTATCCAACCCGGGATTATGATAAATTTTCTTGCGGGCTCGATGAATCGAGCCCCTACACCCTACACGCTATAAGCTATAAGCTGTTTGTTAATAAATCGTTAAATATTTATCCAATTCCCACTGGTGTACTTGCATTCGATAGGCTTCCCACTCCTCTTCCTTGGCATCGACATAATTTTCTAAAATATGAGTGGTTAAGGCAGATTTTATTACTTCGTCCTTATCTAATTCTAATAAAGCTTCTTTCAAGGTAGAAGGCAAATTTTCAATGCCTAAAGATTTTTTTTCTTCTTTGCTCATAGTATAAATATTTTGACTCACCGGCTCTCCCGGATCAATCTTATTTTTAATTCCATCCATTCCTGCTTTTATCATTACTGCAAAAGCTAAGTAAGGGTTACAGGATGGATCAGGACTTCTCAGTTCTGCTCTGGTACCTACTCCTCTAGCTGCAGGTACTCTAATTAAAGGGCTGCGGTTTCTCTCTGACCAGGCAATATATACCGGGGCTTCGTAACCAGGGGTTAATCTCTTATAAGAATTCACTAAAGGATTGTTAATAGCAGTAAATCCCTTAGCATGTTTTAATAGTCCACCTATAAAATATAGCGCTTCTTTGCTCAATTGATATTTACCATTCGAGTCATAAAATATATTATTACCATTTTTAAATAATGATATATGAGTATGCATTCCTGAGCCAGCTATTCCAAAAATAGGCTTGGGCATAAAGGTCACATGTAAATTATGCTTTGAGGCGATGGTTTTACTGGTCAGTTTCAAAGTCATTATTCTATCGGCTGCAGTAAGAGCATCGCAATATTTAAAATCAATCTCGTGTTGGCCGGGAGCCACTTCATGATGGGCTGCTTCAATTTCAAACCCTAATTTTTCCAGAGCAATGACCATGTCCCTTCTGGCCTCTTCTCCCAGATCAACGGGTAAAAGGTCGAAATAGCCACCTTGATCATGGGTCAGGGTGGTCGCCTTCCCTTCTTGATCCCTGAAAAAGAGGAAAAATTCCATCTCTGGCCCAAAGTTAGTGTCATATCCCATCTCTTCCACTTCTTTTAAAACTCTCTTTAGATTATTTCTAGGACAACCATTAAAGGGCGAACCATCAGGATTATAAACATCACAGGTAATCCTGGCAACATCTTTCTCTTCTTCCCAGGGGTTTATCATAAAAGTAGAGTAATCTGGTTTTAAATACATATCTGATTCCTCAATCCGCACAAAACCCTGTATAGAAGAGCCATCAAACATAATCTCCCCATCAAGAGCTTTCTCCAGTTCTCTTACCGGAATTTCTACATTCTTGGGCATTCCCAGAATATCGGTAAATCTTAATCTTATAAATTTTATATTTAATTCTTTAGCTTTATTTAAAATCATCTCTTTGGTCATTTTTTTCATTTACAACTTCCTCCTTAAGTTTTTTTTAAATATGTTTTTACAATTATACTCTTTCTTTTTTAATTTTACAAAATACATTTTTCTAATTTATTTTTTTATTCTACAGTAACGCTTTTAGCTAAATTTCTAGGTTTATCTATATCACATCCCAATCTGTCAGCAATGTGATAGGCAAACAATTGTAAAGGTATAACCGATAAGATAGGATACAGTATATCTAAAGTTTTAGGGATATAAAATACTTTATCTACTATATCAATAATCTCTCTATCGCCTTCTGTAGCTATTGCTAATACCAGGGTGTCCCGAGCTTTAACTTCTTTTATATTGTTAATTACTTTAATATAAACTTTATCCTGTGGCACGATTACCACTACCGGGAAAGTCTTGTCCAAAAGAGCAATGGGACCGTGTTTCATCTCTCCTGCTGGATAACCTTCAGCATGGATATAAGAAATCTCTTTAAGCTTTAAAGCCCCCTCCAGAGAGATTGGGTAATTGATCTCTCTCCCCAGATAAAGAAAATTATGGTATTTATAAAATTCTTCACTTAATTTAATAATCTCCGGGTCTTTAAGTAAAATAATCTCGACCATTTGAGGAATCTTCATTAACTCGGAAATTATTTTATTAATCTCCGACGAATCAAGAATCTCCCTAACTTGAGCAAAATAGAGAGATAATAGGTAAAGGCACATCAATTGACCAATAAAAGCCTTTGTAGTAGCAACACCTACTTCCGGACCTGCCTTAATATACATTACACTATCTGCTTCTCGACTGATAGTACTTCCCTTTACATTGGTAAGAGCTAATATGTAAGAGCCAGCTTCCCGGCAAGCTCTTAAAGCAGCTATGGTATCCGCAGTTTCTCCTGATTGGGATATTAGAATGGTTAAATCTTTTTTGCCCAACAATGTTTTTCTGTATCTAAATTCAGAACTATAATCTACCTCTACCAGAATACCGGTTAATTCCTCAAAAACATATTTACCTGCTAAAGCTGTATAATAAGAAGACCCGCAAGCTAAAATAAATATCCTTTCTATTTCTTTAATTTTATCTAAAGGAAGAGATATGTTTTCAAGTTCCAGTGTTTTTGTAGATAGATTAATTCTATTTTCTAAATTATTACGAATTACCATAGTTTCTTGAAAAATTTCTTTTAGCATAAAATGTTTATATCCACTTTTTTCTGTCATCTCTTCATTCCATTCAATATTTACTATTTCTTTCTGTAAAATTTTACCTTCGAAATCGATTATTTCTACCCCATCTTTAGTTATAGTAGCAATTTCTCTTTCTTCCAAAAAGATTACCCTCTTGGTATAACTAAGTAAAGCAGGGATATCAGAAGCTAAAAACATTTCTCCTTCTCCTATTCCGATAATCAAGGGGCTCCCGCAACGTGAAGCAACAATTTTTCCCGGATCACGAGTAGAAATAACTCCGATAGCATAAGACCCTTCTATTTCTTTTATAGATTTTTTTACTGCTAAAGTTAAATCATCCTGATAATTACTTTCTATTAAATGGGGAAGAACTTCGGTATCTGTTTCAGATACAAAATTGTGTCCTTCGGAAATTAATCTTTCTCTTAAAGGCACATAGTTCTCTATAATGCCATTATGCACTACCACTACCTCAGAATTACATCCATTATGCGGGTGAGCGTTTAATTTATTGGGTTTCCCATGGGTAGCCCACCTGGTATGTCCTAATCCTATATTGCCTTCTGGGGACCCTTTTTCTAATAAATTTTCTAATTCGGCAACCTTTCCTTTACATTTTACTATTCTAATTTTATTATCTTTAAATACAGCTATACCTGCAGAATCGTATCCCCTATACTCTAACTTCTTTAATCCGTTTACCAAAATTGGGATCGCTTCTTTTTGACCAATATATCCAATTATTCCACACATTTTTTAATCCTTTCTTAAATTTGATATTTATTTTTTAAAAACAAAAACCCTATTATTAATCCATCAAGGAATACAATAGGGTAATAAACATAAAATATTCTAATGTGGTGCAAAATAGAAAAAATATTATCTGTCACTTACAATTCTAAAATATATTTTTCAGGAATCCCCAAATAGATTCTAACCATAAAAACCTCTCTGGCCTTGCAATTACTCACAAGCTTTACAGGTTTTCTAAGGATTTGGCTAACCCAGGAGTATCCGCCGAATTCTCGATAAACTCCTTCCTCGTCAACTTACCTTATCAAAAACACTTAGTCCTTTAGATTAAGTAAGTTCTGGCGCTTGTATTCAATTTTTATTAATTTATATTTCTATTTATCCCCTCCCTTTAATCTACCAGTCTACCAGTCTACCAGTCCACCAGTCTTCCGGTCCACCAGTCTTCCGGTCTTCCGGTTAATTTAGCTATTAATATTCGATATGTTTTTCTCTCTTCTACACGAGATAAAAATTAGATTCTTAATTTCAATTTTCTTTACGCAATACGGTTAAATATCTTCCTTTTCAATTACCTTTCTTAAATCCTGAGACATTCTCTCTAATTTATCCTCATCTTCTCCTTCTAATAATATCCTAATTAACGGTTCGGTACCAGAAGCTCGAACAAAAATTCTACCTTTTCCGTCAAGTTCCCTTTTTCTTTCTTCAATAAATTTTTTTATGCAAAGATTTTTAAAGAATTGTTCTTTATCTTTAATCTCATAATTCAAAATAATCTGAGGATATTTTTCCATTACTGAGGCCAGATCAGATAGGGATTTTTCTTCTTCCCGAAGAATCTTCATAAGTTGTAGAGAAGTTAACAATCCATCCCCGGTAGTACTATATTGCGAAAAAATAATATGTCCTGATTGTTCCCCTCCCAATACTGTCTTAACTTTCTTCATCATTTCCAATACATAACGGTCACCGATATTAGTTCTAATAACTTTTCCTCCTGCTTTTTCTATAGCCCTATCAAAGCCAATATTACTCATTAAGGTAGTAACTACTGTTTTGTTAGGCAACTGATCCTTCTTAATAAGATTTAAAGCACAAATTGCCATTATTTGATCTCCATCTACAATGTTTCCCTGTTCATCTACGGCGATAACCCTGTCTGCATCTCCATCATAAGAAAAACCTAAATCCGCTTTTTGTCTTAAAACTTCTTTCCTCAAAGAAGCAGGATATACCGAACCACAATTATAATTTATATTAATACCGTTAGGTTTATCGTGTATGGTAATTATCTCGGCTCCTAATTCTGTAAAAACACTGGGGGCAATCATGAAAGAAGCACCATTAGCACAATCTAAAACAATTTTGTATCCCTTAATGGTAAATTTTGGGGGAAGGGTATTTTTAATGTAATCATTATATTTTTCTTCTCCTTCAGGTAATTCTTCTACTCTGCCAATATTTTTTTTAGTAGGCCATTCATCTTTTGAATGATTTTCAAAATATATTCTCTCTATCTCTTCTTCTTCTGAATCAGAAAACTTAAAACCATTCCCTCTGATATATTTGATGCCATTGTGATCAAAGGGATTATGAGAAGCAGAAATCACTACACCGCAATTAGCATTATAAATTCTGGTTAGGTAAGCCACCACGGGGGTAGGCATTATTCCCGCTCTTAAAACATTTACACCCATTGAACATATTCCTGCTATTAAAGCAGCTTCTAACATATCCCCCGAAATTCGCGTATCTCTACCGATTAATATCTTAGGGTCGGCCTCATCTTTGAATAAAAATGCTCCGGCTCTTCCTATGTGAAAGATCACCTCTGCAGTTATGGGCTCCCTGTTGGCAATCCCTCTTATTCCATCAGTTCCAAATAATTTCTTCATATTTTACCTCGATATTAATTCACCAATTCACCAATTATCCGATTTACCAATTGGCGTATTGGGGAATTGGCGAATTGGAAAATTATAAATTCTATTAATTAATCAACACTGTTACTTCTTCCGGTTCAACTTTAATTAAAGAAATTCCCTCAGGAAGATCTACTTGAACTTTCACCTTCTGCTCTACTCTAAAATTATCCGTAAACATCACAAAAGCTTTTATGTCTTGTGCTTCTAATTTGTCAACTAGAATATTTTTTCCTTCAACAGTTATGTCTACTACCTCCGGTCTAATTTCACAAAATATAAAGGGAGATATATTTTGGGGTAAAACTGGAATACTTTTTATAATTCTCTCAATTATAGCTTCCTTAACTTGTATGGATACCTCTATTAGTTCAACCTCACCCTCCGCTATATTCAATCCTTCGTCTAAAGTAGGAGGAACTTTTACCGATAATGTTTTAGTAATTCCGGTTACATCGATGGGAATAGTCTCCAAAAATTCAATAGTACTTATTTTAGAATAATTCCCAAAAATCTTTATTTCATCTGGACTAGATAATATTTCAGAGATATAATAACCTGGAGCTGGTTTTCCGACTATTCTTGGCTTTACCGCTAATTGTTTCTCTGGATACCCACGTGTCAGAGAAATTGACACTTCCACTATACCGGGTTCAATCATTACTTCTTTAATGTCATTTCCATTTACACCGACTGCTCTTACTTTTATTTTTCTATTTAGATCTTCTTTTATTCCGGAAATATCAATGGCACAAATTGTCTGTTTTATACTTTCTAATACACTTTGAGCACCAATTATCTTAACCTTAGAAGGATTAAATTGAGGTTCATCGGCTAAAGAGAAACCCTTTTCAGGAATCCCTATTAAACTATATTCAACTTCTGCCTCTTTAATCAAAATCCTTTCGACCTCTACTTTTATTTCAGAAGGAATAATTCTGGTGATTTGTGTTCTTTTGGGGGCAGCAGCTTCTACCTTCAATTTATATAAGCCTTCTTTGCTAATTTCAGAAAAATTTACTATCCCGCTAATTTGATTAGGAGAAATATTATTTATTATATTTCTGGGACCCTTAATTCCGACGCTTGCATTTGTGGGAAACTCTTTTATTGCTAAGTCCTCGCTGAGATTAGTTTGAGTAAGAGATATATCGATAAAATTCTCTACTACGGGGTTCTCTCCGCCTGCTATATACAACCATAAAATAATTGCTAAAAATAAAGAGAGTAATTTGATATCGATATTTTTTAAAAACCAATTTTTCAATTCTTTCATTTTTTGTTTTCCTCTGTCGACCAGAAACCAAATTCAGAGATTATCTTGGGCTGGTATAGGTGCATTAACATCTTTTTTAACCCCTGAGGCTCCATAGGTCGCGTAATCTTTCCATCTAATGCGATGGATATATTTCCTGTTTCTTCTGATACTACAATTATTAAAGCATCTGTCTGCTCACTTAACCCTAAAGCTGCCCTATGTCGAGTACCTAAAGATTTACTAATGTCCATCCTCTCGCTTAACGGTAAAATACAATTCGCCGCTGCTATCTTATCCCCTTTAATAATGACAGCTCCATCGTGTAAAGGGGAGTCGGGCATAAATATTGAATATAATAATTCGGGAGAAAATTCACTATTCAAAATAATGCCTGTCTCTAAAATATCCTTTAACCCAACCTCTCTCTCTAAAACCACCAAACCTCCTTTGTGTTTGCTAGAAAGCATGGGCATTACCATAACCAATCCATTTATTAGTTGTTCAATCTTTTTATCAACTTCCTTGTGTAAAAAAGAAGTATTTATAAAAAATCCTCTTTTCCCCATCTTCAATAATCCTCTTCTTATTTCTGGTTGAAATATTATAGGCAGGGCTACAACCATCATGGCCATGGCCCCTTTTAGAAGCCAATTGATAGTTCTAAGGCCGAGCTGATCAGCAATAAAGGATACAATAAAAAGAATAACTAATCCTTTGATTAATTGTACTGCCGGGGTATCTTTGATTAAAAGAATTATGTGGTAAGAGATAAAAGTAATGATTAATATGTCTATAATATCTAAAATACTGAAAGAGATTGGCACTTGATTCTCCCTTTTTAAATTAGTCGTTAGTTTTAAATACAATTTTCAGGTTTCCGTTATCATTATACAGTAAAAAACTTAAAACAAAAAGTGAAAAACCATAATTATTATTTACGAATTCAGGAGTCAGAAGAATATAAAATAACTTAACAAATAATATAACCTTATAATCTAAAATAATTCTGAATACTAGATTCTGTCTTCTGGCTTCTATCTCATTTACGAGATACGAATATAGTTTTGCGCTTTTCGTTTTTCGCTTTTTTACTAAATACTATTCACTATTCACTAAAGACTAATCTAACTATATTTATAAGAGTAAAGCTAAGACGCCTTTCTGAGCATGTAATCTATTTTCCGCCTGGTCAATTACTACAGAATGGGGGCCATCTATAACTTCATCGGTTATCTCTTCTCCACGATGAGCCGGTAGGCAATGTAATACTATTACATCATCTTTCGCTTTATTTATTAAATCTTGATTTATTTGATAGGGTTTAAACACATCTTTTCTAATTTCACTCTCTTTTTCAGACCCCATGCTGGTCCAGACATCGGTATAGATAACGTCAGCTCCATCTACAGCTTCTTTCGGATCGTGGATAATTTCTATTTTGCTGTTTATTCTTTTGGCGTCCTCTTTTGCTATATCTACAATCTCTGATTTTGGCTCGTAAGCGGGAGGGGTAGCTAAAACAATGTCCATACCTACCTTAACTGCTCCAAACAATAAAGAATGTGCCACATTGTTACCATCACCTATATAGGCTAATTTAAGATTAGACAATCTACCCTTCTTTTCTTTAATAGTTAACAGATCACCTAAAACTTGACAGGGATGCAAAAGTTCAGATAATCCGTTGATAACTGGAACTGATGAATACTTGGCTAATTCTAACATTATCTCATGGCTGAAAGTTCGAGCCATAATTCCGCTTACGTAACGAGATAACACTTGAGCAATATCTTTAGTTGCTTCTCTTTGCCCTAATTTTATATCATTGGGGCCTAAATAAATTGCTTGCCCACCTAATTGAATCATCCCTGTTTCAAAAGATACCCTGGTCCTTAAAGAAGGTTTTTGAAAAATCATTCCTAAAACTTTCCCTTTTAAAAGAGGTTGTTCTTCATTAGAATAGTACCTCAATTTTATAATCTCAGCAGTTTCTAATATTTGAGTAACCTCTTCCCTACTCAAATCATTAATGGATACTAAATTTTTTCCTTTCATGTTTACAGCCATTATTTTTTCTCCTTCCTTTTATAGAAATATTTTTTTACATATTTTGAAGTGGTTGCAGAAAGCAACGCAGGATAATTTAATCTAAACCTTACTTCAGCACCTACTTTTAATTCTTCTTTAAAATCAGTAATATCAATAATTAAATGGTCACTACTTGCACCTACTATTTTTATTCCTTCTTTTAGAGGAATTAAACTATTAAGATAAATGTCTTGTTTCCCTATTGCTAAAATGGCTCTTTTTCTTATTCCTAAATCCCGAAAAACAGGTATCTCCCCAAAAGCATCACGACCAATCTCCCCTTGTGGCAAAGATGGCTTTTCTTGCACTTCTATAACTTCTGCAGTCAAAATAAAAGTATCTTGATAAGTACCTGCTATATTACGCAATCTTACATCATCCTGGCCAAGCAGAATACCTACTCCTACCCTTAACTGATTTATTCTATTAGGAATAATGTCATCTTCAACTAATTTTAAAACACTGGTATTGCCGCCTGAAATTACTTCCAAATTTATATGAAAATTATTTTCGATTTCTTCCGTTAATTCAACAAGTTTAGTTAGATTTTCCCGAGTAGGCATTACTCCGCTGATACAACAAAAATTTGCACCAATACCTATTAATTTTACTCCTGATAACTTTCTAATTTCGCCTACCGTTTGCAAAACATCATCTGGCATAATTCCTTCTCTTAAGTCCCCTAAGTCTATCATTAAAATTATTCTATGAACGATTTTTCTCTTTAAAGCTTCCTGTGATAGTGATTTGATTACCGAAATTTCTGAGTTTAAGCTTATGTCTACCCAATCTAAAACTCTACCTACTTCGCTTAACATAGGAATCCTTATTAGCATCGTTTCTGCTTTAAGTTTAGATTTTTTTAATCCTTTAAGATTCTCGATTCGAGAATCTCCTAAAATATTTATCCCCCCGTCTATCATGGCTTGTCCTACTTTTACAATAGCGGAACATCCTTTAGTTATTCCCACTACTTTAATTCCGTGCTTTAAACAAAGGGTTTTAATATTTTCTGAATTACTTTTTATTTTATCCAAATAAATATCTAATCGAGGATTTCTTTTCATTGTTTCTTTCCTTAAAAAGAGAAAATAATTGTAACAGTACTTCAGGATAAAACAAAGTTTGTGTAATTTTCAGATAAAAAACTAAAAAAAAAGAGAAAGGCGCCTTACTACTTGGCTAACCTTTCTCTTTTCAATGACGTAAAAATAATTATCTCTTAGAAAATTGGAATCTGGCCCGAGCGCCTTTTTGACCATATTTTTTTCTTTCTTTCATCCTTGAATCCCGAGTTAATAAACCTTCTTTTTTTAAGATTGGGCGCAAAGTAGGATCATATTGTAGAAGAGCTCTAGCAATTCCATGTTGTATTGCCCCTGCTTGGCCAGTAATGCCCCCTCCTTCTACTTTAGCGAAAACGTCTAATTCATTTTTTTTATTTACCAATTCTAAAGGTTTCTCTACTGCGGTCGATAAAGATTCTCGTCCGAAATAATTATCTAATGTTCTTTTGTTAATTTTTATACTACCTTTACCAGGGACTAACCACACTCTGGCAATTGAGGATTTTCTTCTTCCGGTACCATAACTTTTTGTCTGTGACAAGTATTTAACCTCCTTCTTCGTGCTTAGTTAATTTTTTCTAATTTTTGAGCTTGATGGGGGTGTTTATTCCCCTTGTAAATCTTTAACTTTTTAATCATTGCTCTACCTAATTTTGTATGAGGAATCATACCTTGGACTGCTTTTTTCATCACTAATTCCGGTTTTCTCTTTAATAATGTTCCCATAACAACGCTTTTTAAACCTCCCGGATAAGAGGTATGATACCTGTATATTTTCTCTTCGAGTTTATTTCCGGTTACTTTTATCTTATCAGCATTTATAACCACTACATAATCACCTAAATCCATAGATGGAGTATAGTTTGGTTTATTTTTTCCTCTTAATATTGTAGCTATCTGGGTAGCCAATCTTCCTAATATTTCTCCTTCTGCATCAATCAGATACCATTTTCTATCAATATCTTCTGCTTTGGCGCTGTAGGTTTTCACTTTGTTCCTCCCTGCCTAATAATTTCAAATGTAATTTATTCTTAAAAAAATAAAATAATTATCGATTCGTCTTAAAAACGCTATTCTTTTATTAGAAAATAACATAATAAATTGTAATATAATCAAGCGATGATGTCAAGCTTATTTAGTATATAGTATGTAGTATTTAGTATATAGTAAATAAAATACAGTAATAAGTAATGTGTAACTAGTAATAAGTTGCGAGTTTCGGGTTACGAATTTCTAGAAACCTCAAAGTCGCGCGCGGCGCCATACGCCACTTTCTCATAGATAGGCGAGACGCCTGTCCTACGGGAAGAATGGGGGATGTTTTCGCATCTTTAGCATTCGTATTTTTTCCCGCAATTGTTCCCCCCGCCTATACGCTACCCGCTGTACGCTATACGCTAACTATATACTAGCGACTATTCAATTAGTAAATTGGTTAATCGGCTAATTGGTCAATTAGTAATTTACTTTCATTAAAAACAGTCCTTTGGCAGGGACAGTTTTACCTGCCATTTTTCTATTTTTAGCTTCTAATATCTTTTTTATCTCCAAATAATTTATCTTCCCCTGACCTACTTCCAAGAGGGTACCAACGATGGAACGAACCATTTTATATAAAAAAGCATCAGCCTCAAGGCAAAAACAAAATATATTTCCTTTCTTGATTATGCTTATATTTTTAATGGTCCTTTTATAATTTCCGATCCCGCTCCCCGAACAGGCAAAAGATCTAAAATTATGTTCTCCTTGTAAAAATTTACTGGCTTTTTTCATCTCTTCTAAATTTATATTCTTATAAACACAGTATACATAATTTCTTAGAAAAATAGACAGGTAGTTATTATTTTGATTAGAATTTAAAACATAATAATGATAAATTTTACTAACTGCACTATAGCGGGCATGAAAAACATTATCTATTTTTTCTGCCTTTTTAATCCTGATATCTAAAGGTAACATGCGGTTTAGAATAAAAGGTAATTCCACCAAAGGAATAGAGCTGTTAGTGTTAAAATTTGCTACTTGGCCCAGTGCATGCACTCCCGCATCGGTCCTTCCAGAACCGTTAAGTATTATTTTTTCTTGGGTAATCTGAGATATTTTTTCTTCCAAAATTCCCTGTATACTTAAAAAACTTTTTTGTCTTTGCCAGCCGTAATATTTAGTTCCTTCATATTCTATGGTAAGCTTTATATTGGTCATAATTCAAAATTCCTAATTTATGATATTTTCCAGTCCACCAGTCACCCGGTCTACTAGTCTGCCAGTCAATCTATTTGATAGTTACTGGTTTTTAGTTTTCAGTTGTCGGTTTTCAGTAAAAACAATCTCTATCAATTATCTCTTTGCTTCCTGTCTGTTAACTTGCAACTTGCAACTTATTATCTGTCTTCTCTTTTCTTCACTATCCACTAACGACTATTCACTATTCACTAACGACTAGTTTAAAACATTACACTCACCATAATAGTAATAACTATGGTTAAGATAAAAGTTAGGATGTCGGCTTTTTTAATTTTTAGTTCTCTATAATGAGTCCTACCCTCTCCCCCTCTATAGCATTTAGCTTCCATAGCAATGGCTAATTCATCAGCACGTCGAAATGCATTAACAAACAAAGGTATTAAAATAGGAATTAAATTCTTTGCTCGGTTAAAAATATTCCCACTTTCAAAGTCTGCACCTCGAGATATTTGAGCTTTCATTATTTTTTCTGTCTCCTCCAATAAAGTCGGAATAAATCTCAATGCTATAGTCATCATCATGGCTATTTCGTGAGCGGGCATACCTATGAATTTAAAAACAGACAATAATCTCTCTATTCCATCAGTTAAAGATATGGGAGAAGTAGCCAAGGTAAGCAGGGAGGTAGTTAAAATTAGGATAAATAATCGAAAAGAAATAAGCAGGCCTTTTATCAGTCCCTCCTGGGTTATTTTTAAAAAGCCTAACTGATAAATTACTTTTCCTTCAGTCATAAAAAGATGGATTATCAAAGTAAATATAATGATAAATAATATAGGACGCAGACCCCTGAATACAAATTTTGGGTGTACTTTAGAAATAATAATGCTAATTAATATAAAACTTGCTAAAATTAAATATCCTGAAAAATTTGTTATTAAAAACAAGCTTATAATTATAGCCAAACAACTCAATATTTTTATTCTGGGATCCAAATTATGAATTAAAGAATCCCTTGGGATATACTGACCAAAGCTAATATTCCTTAATATTTTCATCTATTCCCCATCTTCTTGATAATTTTGTATATTAAACTCTTTAAACGTCTATCTCTTTATTGATTTTTTTTAACACTTCTCTTTCAGCATCATCTACAGTTAATACCCCAGTATACACATCTTTTCCTTTTTCTTTTAATTTATGCATACACTCGGTTACCTGCGGAAGTCCTAAGCCCACCTTCATTAGATCATTGGCATGCTTCTCAAAAATATCTCGGGGAGCGCCGTCCATAATTATATCTCCTCGATGCATTACTAAAAGACGATTCACTGTCTCAGCAACTTTTTCCATATTGTGTGAAACTAAAACCACACCCATTCCAAAATTATTATGTATTTTTTTTATCTCAGATAATATATTATCTCTACCTCGCGGATCAAGATTGGCGGTAGGTTCATCTAAAATCAACATTTTTGGTCTTATAGAAAGTATGCTGGCTAAAGCAACACGACGCATCTCACCTCCGCTTAGAGAAAAAGGAGAACGTTTTGCATAGAGATTATAATCAAGGTCGACCATTTTTAAGGCTTCTCTGACTCTTTTTTCAATTTTCCCTTCTGGTAAACCTAATTTTCTTGGACCAAAGGCTACTTCTTGATCAATTGTTTCTTCAAACAATTGATTTTCGGGATATTGAAACACCAAACCTATTTTTTGTCTTATTAACTTAAGATTAACACCTTTTTTATTTAAATCTACTCCTTCGACATAGATTTTACCAGAAGTTGGCATAAGCAAACCATTAAAATGCTGAATTAAAGTTGTTTTTCCACAACCAGTATGTCCGATTAGACCAATAAATTCACCTTCATCAATCTCTAAATTGATATTTTTTAACACTTCTGTTTCAAAAGGCATTCCTAAACTATAGGTAAAGCACACATTTTCTAAATGTATAAACATAAACTTTCCACCATATCCTCAACTTTTAATGTATGAGGAGATATATTTATTCCTCTTTTATTTAATCTTAGGGCGAGTTCGGTTATTTGAGGAACATCCAATCTTAATTGTTTTAAAATCTCTATTTGGGTGAATACTTCCTCTGGTTTTCCCGTTAGAGCAACTTTTCCTTTATCTAATGCTATTACCTGACTGGATTCAGCCGCCTCCTCCATTAAGTGAGTAATATATACTATGGTAATGTTCTCTTCTCGATTTAACTTTTTAACAATGTCCATAACCTCTTTTCGACCCCGGGGATCAAGCATTGCCGTAGGTTCATCTAAAACCAAATAAGAAGAGTGCATAGCAATTGCTCCAGCAATTGCCACTCTTTGTTTTTGCCCGCCTGAAAGCAAATGAGGTTCACTTTTTTTATACTCTTCCATTTCTACAACTTCTAAAGCCCAATCTATCCGTTCTCTCATAAGTTTTGTGTTTATTCCAATATTTTCCAGACCAAAAGCTATATCATCTTCCACTGTAGTTGCAATAATCTGATTGTCTGGATTTTGAAATACCATGCCTACTTTTCGCCTTATTTCCCATACTTTGTTTTTATCTTTGGTATTCATTTTATCTACCCAAATATCTCCAGAAGTAGGAATCAGTAAGCAATTCATATGTTTAGCTAAAGTAGATTTTCCCGATCCATTAGAGCCTATAATAGAAATAAAGTCACCATTTTTTATTTCTAAATTAACATAATCCAGAGCTTTTATTTGATCTTTTTTATGATAATTATATATGTGACTTAGATTTTTTATTTTTATCAAAATATTCACCACTTGTAAGATAGTATATAGTATATAGTAAAGAAGTAAAGAGATAGAGTACAGAATTCAGGAGTCAGAATAAAGACGTATCTTGCTAAAAATTAGTTAGCTAGTTAATTAGTTTCCTGGTTAGATAGTTTAAGAAAATAGAAGGAAGAGACCAGGAGCCAAATTCGTAATTAGTATCTCGTATAAAATACAATAACAAGTAATATGTAATGAGCAATAAAGTGTAGGTTTCGAGTTATAAGTTTATGGAAAGCTAAAAGTGTATCGCTATACACCCATTTTTCATAGAAAGGCGAGACGCCTGTCCTACGGGAAGGCTGGGGAATGTTTTCGCGCATCTTTAGCATTCGTTTTTTTTCCGCAATTGTTCACCGCGCCTATACGCTACCCGCTCTACACTATAATATATTATTACAAAAATCAAAAGGTTAAAAAGTCTAACTATTAAACAATCACTTTTAATATAGAACTTTTTAACCTTTTATTTTTTTGCTTTATTTATTCTACGAATTCAATTACGGCTAAAGGAGCGGCATCGCCTTTACGAAATCCCGTTTTCACAATTCTGGTGTAACCGCCATTTCTTTCCAGAAACTTTGGACTAATTTCTTCAAAAAGTACTTTAGAAGCTTTTTTATTTTTTATAACTTTTTGCACCTCTCTCTGAGCATGCAAATTATTATTTTTAGCTGTTGTTACTAATTTTTCTATATACTTTCGAACTTCTTTTGCCTTAGTATATGTAGTCTCAATTTTTTTATGAGTTATTAGCGAAATAGATAAATTAGCCAACAAAGAGCTTCTATGGCTACTACTGCGACCCAATTTTCCTCTTAATTTATTGTGTCTCATTCTAAAAATCCTCCTGGTGTATTTTTTCACCTAAAACAAATTCATATTTAGTTAATTTCTCTTTTATTTCATCTAAAGATTTCTTTCCTAAATTCTTCATTTTTATAACCTCCATCGGAGAGCAGTTAACTAAATCTCTCAATGTATTTACGTTGGATTTTTTTAGGCAATTGTACGAGCGAACTGAAAAATCTAGTTCTTCAATGGTTTTATTCAAGATTTTTTCCTTCTCGCTCTTTTCTTTTTCTTCTTTTGAAATAAGTTCGCCCTCTAATTCAGCATCTTCAGGAGAAAACTTAGTAAACACTTTTAAATATTTAATTAATATATTTGCTGATTTACTCAAGGCTTCATCAGGCAAAATGCTTTTATTAGTAAATATTTCCAAAGTTAATTTATCGTAATTAGAAAATTGACTCAGACTGGCGGGTTCCACATCATAGCGTGCTTTCGTAATAGGCGAAAAAAGGGAATCAATAAGGATGGTATCTACTGATTGATTCAATTTTTTATTTTTTTCAGCAAGCACGTAACCCATTCCTTTTTCAACTACTATCTCCATATCTAGTTTGGCACTGCTATTTAAAGTAGCTATCTTTAAATCAGGATTAAGGATTTCTACATTAATATTGGGGGTTATATCTGCTGCAGTTACTCTTTTTTTACCTTTTACTTTTAATTTTAAAATCTGTGGTTCATCGGCAAACATTTTAACTACTAATTCTTTAATATTTAATATTATTTCAATTACATCTTCTTTGACTCCTGGAATAGTATCAAACTCGTGGGTAATTCCTTCAATTCTAATAGCAGTTGCAGCCGCTCCCCACATAGAAGATAATAATGCTCTTCTAAGAGAATTACCTAAAGTAACACCATAACCTTTTTCCAATGGTTCTATGATAAACTTACCATAACTATCTGATAAATCTTCCACTCTAATTTTTATACCATTAATATTAATCACTTTCAATGCTCTCCTTCTTTAGGTATAGGAAACCCAAAAATATTAGCGAGAATAATACTCAACTACCAATTTTTCCTCTACCGGTAAATTTAATTCTTCTTTAGAAGGAAATTTTATTATCTTTCCTTTTAGGTTCTTAAAATCAAACTCTAACCAAGAAGGAATATTAACCTCTGTCTTCCCTTCTTTTATTTCTTTAATATTTTCGATATCTGCGCTCTTTTTTTTGATCTCAATCACATCATTAATATCAACCTGATAAGAGGGTATATTCACTTTTTTACCATTAACTAGTATATGTGAATGCAAGACCAATTGACGAGATTGAGCTCTTGATTTAGTTATACCAAATCGGTAAACTATATTATCTAATCTCCTCTCCAGTAATTCCAAGAAGTTTTCTCCGGTAACACCTTTTTTCTTTTCAGCTTTTTCAAAAAGATTTTTAAATTGCTTTTCCATTAATCCATAATACTTTCTAAGTTTCTGTTTTTCTCTTAATCTTATACCGTAAGTAGATAATTTTCTTATCCTTGTCTTTTTTGCATTTTTACCGGGTAACGAAGCACCTTTTTCTATTGGGCATTTATCAGAATAACACCTATCCCCTTTTAAAAATAATTTCACCGTTTCTCTGCGGCATAATTTACATACCGCCCCTGTATATCTTGCCATCTATAATAAAAACCTCCTTATTTCTAAAAAATTTATAATAGAAAATTTTAATCTAAATTGGTTAATTGTTTTAGCTGTACGCTCCACGCTATTTTTCAATAACACTAATTTATATTCTTCTTTGTTTTGGGGGTCTACAACCGTTATGTGGAATTGGGGTAACATCCTTAATCATATTAACTTTTAAGCCTACTGCTTGTAAAGATCTAATTGCTGTTTCTCTCCCTGGGCCAGGACCTTTTACTAATACGTCCACCTCTTTTAATCCTTGATCCATAGCTTTTTTAGCTACCGCTTCAGCGGTCATTTGAGCAGCAAAAGACGTACTTTTCTTACTTCCTTTATAACCCATAGTCCCCGCACTGGACCAGGCAACTACATTTCCATCACCATCTGTAATGGTAACTATAGTATTGTTAAAAGTAGATTGGATGTGAACTACTCCCAAGACTATATTCTTTTTTATTTTCTTCTTAACTTTCTTTATTTTTTTCTTGTTAGCCAATTAAATTCTCCTTTCAGTATCTGAAATATTACATACTTTTCTTTTTTCTTGCTCCCACTGTTTTCTTGGGTCCTTTTCTGGTTCTCGCATTAGTTTTAGTTCTTTGACCCCTCACCGTTAATCCTTTTCGATGTCTTAGTCCTCTATATGAACCTATATCCATAAGTCTTTTTATAGAGGTGGTAACTTCACTTCTACATTCGCCTTCTACTTTATAATTTTTATCAATAATTCCCTTTATCTTATTAATCTCTTCTTCGGTTAGATCTTTTGCTCTGGTATCCAAATTAACTTTTGATTCCTTTAATATAGAACGAGCACTGGTAATACCGATTCCATAGATATAAGTTAAAGCATATTCTACTCTCTTATTCCTAGGTAAATCTACTCCGGCTATTCTAGCCATATCTTAATATATCCTCCTTTAAAATTATTTCCCCTGTCTCTGTTTATGCTTTGGATTGCTACAAATTACTCTTATTTTACCTTTTCTTTTTATTATTTTGCATTTTGCACACATTTTTTTAACTGATGATCTTACTTTCATATATTCCTTCCTCCATGTATTATATAGTATTGCGTATCGCGTTAAGAAAATCAGAATTCACAACTCAAAACTATGTATTTAAACTATTGCTTTTAATGTAGGGGTCGAGTTTATTCGACCCGAGTTTTGCGAGCTTGATAAATCGAGCCCCTACACTAAATTCTTATACTCTCTATGGTTTTGCCATTTTTTTACAGTCTATACACAATTCTACCCTGGGTTAAATCATAAGGTGACATTTCAACTTTCACTCTGTCTCCAGGTAATATTCTAATAAAATGCATCCTGATTTTACCTGAAATGTGAGCTAATATTTCGCAACCATTTTCCAGCTCAACCCGAAAAGTAGCATTTGGCAAGGTCTGAATTACTTTGCCTTGCATTTCTATGCACTTTTCTTTTACCATTAATTGTTCCTCCACCTAAATTCTTTTTACTCAAACTATTAACAAACTGCTACTTTATTTAAAGATTAGTTAATATTTCAGTACCGTTTGCCGTTATGGCTATAGAATGTTCAAAATGTGCTGACCGGCTTCCGTCTTCAGTCACAACTGTCCATCCGTTGTTACAAAGTCTCGTTTTATAGCCCCTCATATTTACCATAGGTTCAAGTGCTAATACCATACCCTCTTCCAACCTTAAACCAGTGTGAGAAACACCATAATTGGGTATTTGTGGTTCTTCGTGCAAATAACAACCCACTCCGTGACCTACATATTCTCTTACTACTGAAAAATGTGATTTTTCTACTATTTCTTGTATGGCAAAAGAAATATCACCTAATCTGTTACCAACAACCGCTTTCTCTATACCCTTATACAAAGATTTTTTAGTTACTTCTAAAAGTTTTTTTTCTTTTAGCCCTATTTTTCCTACGGGAACTGTAATCGCAGTATCCCCATAGTAACCTTTTAAATTTGTTCCAATATCTATACTCACTATATCCCCTTCCCTCAATCTTCTCTTTCCGGGAATACCGTGTACCACTTCTTCATTTATAGAAACACATATAGAATACGGGAATTTATTATTTTCCGCTCCATAACCTTTAAATGCAGGTTTTGCTCCATGTTTTACTATATAATCCTCAGCAATTCTATCCAGTTCTAAAGTGGTAATTCCCTCTTTTATATTTTCCAATATTTTATTTAAAGCGTTTGCTGCTAATTTACAACTCTTTCTTATGCATTTAATTTCTTCGGGAGACTTTAAAATTACCATCAATTTATTTATGCATTCCTCGTAAAACTTTCTTGATCGCTAAAAAAGCATTCTCACTTAAATTAGCATCTATCACTTTTAATAATTTATTTTCTTTATAATATTTTTTTAAGGGTGTGGTTTGTTCAGCAAATACTTTTAATCTATTCTTTACAGTCTCTTCTTTATCATCCTCTCGTTGATACAACTCTCCGCCGCAAAGATCACAAGCGTTATATTTTTTAGGAGCATTGAATAACAAATTATAATTAGTGCTACACTTTTTACACACTCTACGACTAGATAACCTTTGTATTATTTCAGAGAAAGGTATCTCAAAGTAAAATACATAATCAATATATTCATTGAACTCTTTATTTATTTTCTCTAATGAATTCGCTTGTTCGATATTTCGGGGAAAGCCATCGAAAATATAACCATTTTTACAATCTTCCTGCTTTATTCTTTCTTTTATTATTTCCAGAATAATATGGTCAGGAACTAGACTTCCTTTTTTCATAATATTCTCAACTTCTATGCCCAGCTTATTCTTTTTATCTACCGCTTCTCTTAAGATTACTCCTGTTGAAATTACCGGAATATTTAATTCTGCCTGCAGCCTTTTTGCTACAGTTCCTTTTCCTCCACCTGGAGGACCTAACAATATTAACCTCATAACTTTCCCTTTCTTTTTAAGTCAACTATCCTGCTTAAAATAGTCGATAGTGAATAGTCAATAATAAAAAATACAAAACTAATTATTAGCTTTCAGTTCACTGTAAATAAAGCCTTTTTTGAATCTGCAACTTGCACGTGTAACTCGAAACTTATTATTTGTCACACATTACTCATTACTTATCACTGTATTTTAACTAGCTAACCAAGTAACTAATTAACGAACCTTATTAGTTTAAAAAAACTATTTCTTAATAAATCCTTCATAATGCCTCATTAACATGTGTGATTCAATTTGTTGGACGGTTTCTAAAGCTACTCCGACCATAATTAACAAAGATGTTCCTCCGAAATAGAAAGTAGTAATACCAGTAATTTTTATTAAAATATTGGGTAGAATAGCAATTACGGCCAAAAATAGTGCACCGCTTAATGTAATACGAGTCATTATATGATCAATGTATACAGTAGTATTTTTCCCTGGTCTTATTCCGGGGATAAAACCACCATATTTTTTCATATTGTCCGCCATATTGGCAGGATTAAAGGTAATTGCTGTATAAAAGAAAGTAAACAGTATAATTAATATAGTATACGAAATTAGATATAATGGCTGTCCCGGTGAAAGAGCATCAGACATACTTTTCATAAAAGGCAAATTTTGAAAAAATTGAGCAATGGTAGCTGGGAAAAGCAATATTGCTGAGGCAAATATTATCGGAATAACTCCAGCTTGATTTACACGTAAAGGAATATGAGTCCCTTGTCCGCCATACATTCTACGGCCTATAACTCTTTTTGCATATTGAACCGGTATCCTTCTCTGTCCTTTTTGAATGGCAATAACTCCTCCAACAACAAGTATAGAGACTATGATTAAAGTTACCATTGGTAAAATACCAATTTCTCCAACTTGAAAAAGTTTAGCAGTTTGCACGAGCTGAGTAGGAATTCTGGCAACAATTCCAGCAAAAATAATTATAGAAATTCCATTACCAATACCAAAATCAGTAATTTCTTCACCTAACCACATTAAAAAGCAAGTTCCGGCGGTAAGAGTAATCAATATCAAAAATCTGAAACCAAATCCCGAAATCATTAATACTCCCATGTTTTGCAGCCAAACACTTATTCCAAACGCCTGTATAATAGCTAAAAATACTGTTGAATAACGAGTTATTTTGGTAATTTTAGTCCTGCCTTCTTCCCCTTCTTTAGCCCATTGTTCCAAAATGGGAACTACAGCTTGCAAAAGACTCATAATAATAGAAGCATTAATATAGGGCATTATTCCTAAAGCAAAAACAGAAAAACGGCTTAATGCTCCTCCGGCAAAAAGATCAAAAAACCCCAATATTCCTCCCTGAGCAAATAGATTAGCCATTGCTTCTTTATCTATACCTGGTAAAGGCAAATGGCTCCCTAGTCTAACTACAACCAACATTCCTAAAGTAAAAAGTAATCTTTTCTTTAAATCAGGAATTTTAAATAAATTACGAAATGTTTCTAACAATTATACCACCTCTATCTTCCCACCAACTGATTCAACCTCGCTTATCGCTTTCTGGCTAAATTTGTTTGCTTTTATAGTTAATTTCTTGGTTAGGCCACCTTTGGCTAATATTTTTACACCATACCCTAGTTTTCTTATAATTCCTTTATCAATTAATTCTTTCTGAGTAACTATATCGCCATCTTCAAATATATTTAACCGTCCAATATTTACGATACTATAATTTTTTTTAAATACACTGGTAAAGCCTCTTTTGGGAACTCTTCTATAGAGAGGCATCTGACCGCCTTCGAAACCCGGTCTGACTCCACCACCCGAACGAGAATTTTGCCCCTTTGAGCCTCGACAGGAAGTCTTACCATGCCCTGAACCACAACCTCTGCCTACTCTCTTGCTCTTTTTAACTGATTTAGGTGCCGGGTATAAATTATTTAATTTCATTGCTTGTTACCTCCCTTGGTTGTAATCGTTGGCCATACATTTCCAACATACTTTTTCCTCTTAATTTTGCTACATTTTTTGCATCCTTTAAATTTGTAAGAGCGTCCATAGTAGCTTTGGCAATATTTAAATTATTACCACTTCCTAAGGACTTAGTTAAAATATTTTGATATCCTGCTGCTTCTAATATCGCTCGAACAGCACCACCAGCAATAACTCCGGTTCCAGGAGAGGCTGGTTTCATAAAAACCTTAGCAGCTCCATATCGTCCTATAATTGTATAAGGGATAGTTCCTTTTTTTATTCTTAATTTTATCAAATCCTTCTTTGCTCTTGCCGCTCCTTTTTTAATTGCCTCAGAAACGTCTTTGGCTTTCCCATAGCCTATACCTACTATTCCTTCACCATTCCCCACTACGACCATAGCAGAAAAACCAAATCTCCTTCCACCTTTTACAACTTTACTTACCCTATTTACAAAAACAACTGTCTCGTTTAATTCTAAACCTTCAGGGTCTATTTTTAGCACTTATCCACCTCCTCTCCCATTTTTTCTTAATATAACTTTTGGTTCTAAATATTTTTTGTAAAATTTCTCTTCTCTTTAAATTTAAATTAAAAAACTATCTTTCCTTTTCTGACACTCTCTGCTACAGCCTTTACTCTACCGTGGTAGAGGTAACCTCCTCGGTCGAATACTACTTTTTTTATGCCCTTCTCCTCTAACTTTTTGGCTAATAAACTGCCAAGGACTTTAGCAGATTTTATGTTCCCTTGATATTTTTCTTTCTCTTTTATTTCCGGGTCAAGCGTAGATAGGGAAACTAAAGTTATTCCTTCCTTGTCATCAATTACCTGGGCATATGTATGCTTTATGCTCCTAAAAATACATAGGCGTGGCCTTTCGCTGCTACCGGATAAATTTTTACGTACTCTTTTGTGTCTTTTGATTCTAGCCACTCTTTTATCTATTTCACTCAATATTAGCACTCCCTTCCTATAAAATAGCTGTTAGTTTTAAATACAATTTTTCAGTTTTAATTTATCATTTTACTGCTAAAGAATTTAAATATCTAATATGTTATTCTAATTGATTATTTTGCGCCAGTTTTACCTACTTTTCTTCTCACTACCTCATCAATATATCTTATTCCTTTTCCTTTATATGGTTCCGGCTTTCTTACTAATCTTATTTTAGCAGCAGTTTCTCCCACCAGCTGTTTATCAATGCCTTTTACTTTAATTATCTTCTGTTTTTCCACTTCAAATTCTATTCCTTTGGGTGGTTCAATAGTTACGGGGTGAGAATAACCTATCTGAATGACCATTTTCCCATCTTCAAGAGCAGCTCGGTAACCTACTCCCTGTATTTCCAAGTTTTTTTCAAAACCTGAAAACACACCCTTAACCATATTGTTTATCAAGCTTCTACTCAATCCATGTAAGGATCTGTGAAATCTACTATCGGAAGACCTGGAAACATAAATCTTGTCCTCTTCTATCTTTACCGGCGTATCTGGATGGATATCTCTCTCTAAAGTACCTCTTTCTCCGGATACTTTTATCTTATTATTATTTAATTCAACTTTAACTCCTTTAGGAATAGTGATTGGCATCTTTCCTATCCTGGACATATAAAACCTCCCATTTTCGTATTACCTATCGCGATTATTAGTGAATATAATACATCGTGCAATGTAGGGGTTGGTTTTATCCAACCCGAGTTTTGTTTTTATTATTCATTAACGGGCTCGATGAATCGATCCCTGCTGTACACTAAACGCTAGTTCTTTTTCACTATATACTGATTTATACTTACCAAATATAACAAATTACTTCTCCACCAAGATGACGCCGTCTTGCCTCTTTACCAGTCATTATACCATTAGAGGTAGAAATTATAGCGATCCCAAGACCGCCTAATACTTCTGGTATCTCGTCTTTTTTTACATAGACTCTCAACCCAGGCTTACTAATTCTTTTAAGATTATTAATGGTCTTT
>DASRMF010000035.1:0-8515 GCA_035648055.1 Atribacterota bacterium | reverse complement strand
GCCAGAAGACCGTAGTCCATATTTGCATTCCTTAACCATTTCAGTGCCGCGTTTGATAATAACGGATTTAAGATGCTCCCGCATAATCCCAGCCCTGAAGGGGTATGAGGATGGTGATCACAGGCCAGTTCATTTATCCTGGCATTTTTAAAGTAATAAGGATAGTAAGAAGAATAATAATAATCTATCGTGTTTTTAAATATCGGGTCATCTTTATCTACGAATCTATAAAAACAGAGAGTCCCTAAACTCCCGGGAGGGTCATTATATAATCTGAAATTTCCCTTCCCGTCAGTAGACCATAAAAATATTTTCTTTCCTTCTATTTCCTTAACTAAATATTTATAGATACCTTTATGAATGTTTTCTATTCTCTGATTTATCAGCTGGGCCTTTTTTATCTTACCTTTTTTTAATAAAATATCTCTTAAATTTTGCAGTCCTCGCCAGAGAATAACATTATCCATAGTAACCAGAGGGTATTCTGCGGGGTCATCAGAAGGAAGCAAGAAAGTTTTATATAGTCCGGTTCGTGGGTCATACTCTCTTTCTACCCGCTCAAACACTTCTTCCAGAGCCCTTATTACCACCTCATCAAAAAAGTGGTCTTCCAGGTTATCTAAAAGAATAAAATAACTGGCTGCTTCATCCAGCTCAAAACCGGGATATAAAACGGTTCCATCAATATAATGGGCATGATCTCCCGGATTTTTACTGTGCAAAAGAATCATTTCTCTTGCCAGACGTTGGTGTAATTTAGGACAAACCAATTTTATTGCAGGAAGAGACCATAAAAAACAATCTCTCTCCCAAAATGCTCCGGAAACATAATAACGGGGACTTCTTGAAGTTAATGCCAGATATTTATCACTCTCCATATCTTTGGCTATAGAGTAAAAATAATTAAAAAATAGATTTTCATTTAATTTGGTTTCTAATGCAGGGTCTTTAGGGTAGGGTATGGTTTTTTTCTTTAGCCAATCCAGAAATTCATTGTAGATTCCGCTATATCCTTTTCTTCTTAAGTGAATAAGAGTAGCAGAGGCACCATCCGGGTCATAATTTACCGCTATATAGAAACAATTTTTATTTTGGCAGGATATTTTTAAATTTAAGGTTTCCTTTCCTTTAAAATCATCGGCTTCAAAATCTTTATCTCCGCCAAAGGCTAAGGCCAGTGAAACTCCTGAAGAAAAAATATTAACTACCGGATTGCCCAGCCATTTATCTCTTTTAATTATCTTTTTAGTGTCTATCTGGTGAGAATCGAATCGTAACAAAAATACATCTTTTAAATCAAAAAATAAAGAAATATCAATTTTTTCTGAACTTTCAAAACTATAGATGAATCCCTTTTCCTTAAGGTCAGTAAATATTCTTCCTGTTACCCTTATCCCGCCTTTTAAAAAGAAGTCCAAGCGGGGTAGATAATACTGCTCTTTAGAGACCTCTATCTTTTCTATTTCAATTTCATTTCCTTCTTGATAAAAATGTGGCGTAAATAAATTTGCTTCACCTTTTAATTCTACTAAAGCTTTATTAGAAAGAGATACCACATTTATATTTTTAATAGCACCATTCTGACAATCAATGATAGGTAAGCTCAGGTAATGATTCCCCGCATATAAGACTCGCTCATTTTTTACTATTTCTTCCGGCCTGGTAATAATTCTATTCATTTAAATCCTTTTAATATTGTCAGGGACTTTTGTCAAGAGAACCGTCCCCTTGACAAAAGTCTTTAATTATTTTTTGGCAGAAACAGATAGAGATTTTAGATAGATATGAGGAAATTTGTATTTTCCTTCTATCCATTTGGATTTATCCCCTAAGGCAGTTATATTTTTTAGTTCTTCTATGGCATTACCGGCAATCATCACATCTTTAACTCTTCCTACTATTTTTCCTTTTTCTATTTTATAACCCAGCTGTACATTATTAGAAAAAGCTCCGCTTATTATATTTCCCTGTCCCAATCCAAGAACCTGGTCGATGATTATCCCTTCTTTGATATCCTTAATCATTTCGGAAAACGATACTTTTCCTTCCTCCATTACTAAATTACTTATACTAGGGGCGGGTTCGCTTTGTGAGCCGGCTCTCAAACCATTTCCGGTACTCTCAACCCCGGCCATTCCCGCTGTTTGCAAATCATAATAAAAATTCTTAATCTTTCCTTTTTTTACCAAGGGAACCCGTTTCATTTCTACTCCTTCATCATCAAAAGGAGCACTCCCTAAAGCAAAATCTATATTACCATCACTATAAATAGTTAACAGATCACTCCACAATTTCTTATTTTTCCGGGCAGCCAGAGGTGAAATCTTCTTCAAGACCATCTTTCCGTTTAACCCGCTGATTATGGGAAGAATTAAAACCAGCGCTGCCTTGGGGGTAAAGATAACCGGCATCTTACCGCTTTCTACAGGGACAATTTTCTCTCCCCATTTTAAATTTTCAATTATCTCAGAAGTCAATTCTTCAAGCTCGAGGTTGTCTTTTCCTGATTCAACAGAGGAATAAATCATCAACATATCTTGATTTTCAATTTGCTGAACCATCATCGAATAAGCAATCGCTGTCTTACTATAAGAAAAATTACCTCCCCGGGAATTAAAATATTCTATTTCCGTACAATCTTTTACTATGGTGACATCACAACGCAATTTTCGATTGAAGTCTCCTACTTTTTCTATAATACTTTCTCCAATCTTAACCATCTCTTCAATGCTCTTATCTACCACTTTATTATCATATATATTTATCTTTCTTTTTTTACTTCTTTTGGTTTCCTCCGGGAAATCAAAAGACGCTTTTGCCCCAAATTCAGAGGTAGCTGCTGCCTTTTCAACCATTAAATCAAAGCCTTCACTTCCTGTAGATGAAGAGAATCCTATCCTTCCTTTGTTTATTACTCGTAAGGCCTTCCCCCCGCTCTCCGAAATATCGATAGATTTTAATCTATTTACTTCAAAATTTATCGGGACAGTCTTGCTCTTTACTCTAAATAGTTCGGCTGATTCTACTTCTTTGCAGGCTTGTTGTAACAATTTTTCCATCTTACTTACCCCCCACTACTACTTTTTTTATCCTGAGATGAGGACTGCCAAAAGACACTGGCAGAGGACCTTGCCCTGCTTTCCCGCATCCGCCACCGGATTCAATCATTTCTAAATCATTTCCTACCCCCTCAATATTAAGAAGAGTGGCAAACAAATTTCCACTTAAAACTACATCTTTAACCGGTTCGGCAATTTCTCCATCTCTTATCATAAAACCTTCCCCGGCACTAAAAGTAAACATCTCAAAGGTAGTCATCCCTCCATAGCAGTCCCTGGCATAAATTCCTTTCTTTATTCCGGATAATAAATCTTTAAAAGGAGTATCTCCATTTTCAATATAGGTGTTGGTCATTCGAACAATAGGTTTGAAGCGATAATTAAGGGCACGAGCATTTCCGGTTGGTTCGTCCCCCATTTTAGCAGCAGTCTCCCGTGAATGGAGTCTACCTGTCAGTATTCCCTCTTTTATCAGATAATTTTTCCTGGTTCTAACTCCTTCATCATCATATTTGGCAGAACCTAATAAATCCGGGATAGAACCATCATCAACTACATTAAGTTTGGGTGAGCCAAATTTCTTTCCTAATTTCATTAAGTCGCTCATCCTCTCGTCTTCATATAAAAAATCAGCTTCACTAAGATGTCCAAAGGCCTCATGGATAAAAACCCCACCTAAGGTCTGATCTAAGATAGCCGTATATTCCCCACCTTCCACCGGCTGTGCCTTAAGAAGATTGACTGCCCGAAAAACTGCTTTTTGTGCTTTGGTAGAAATTCTTTCCATCATTTTAAAACCCTTGGTAGTTCCAACACTTTCAGTGGCCATCTGGACATTGTCCCCCTCCCGGGCTATAGCTGTAAATTGCGCACTTAAAAACGGTTTTTCCTGTTCGATGTAGCTGCCTTCCGAATTGGCAAAATAAGTAGTAGAAAATCTGTCGGTATAGATTACATTAGAGGATTGAATCAGAGAATTAGATTTCATAATTATACTATTATAATTTTCCATTAAATTTTTCTTTTCTCTTAAACTTACCTGACGAAAATCCTTATCTAATTCCCGCTTAATTATTTCCACCACTGGTGAAATAACGGCCAATTTGCTCTCTTCTTTGCCAATTAAACTCGCCACCTCTATTGCCTCTATAACTTTCTTTTCTAAATCATCAAACTGATTAAAGGAAACAAAGCCCCATCCCCCTTTTACCAGGACACGAACATTTCCTCCTGTCTGCTGGGAACAATTTATTTTTTCTAACTTCTTCCCTTGAAAATGAATAGTGGTAACTTCTTTTTTTTCCGCCCTTATCTCGATATAATCTGCACTGCTCTTTTTATCTTCTAATACCTTTTCTAAAATCTCTCTCACAATTTCTTCTCCTTTAATTTTCTCCTTTTAATTTGGTCAGTCGGTTTCATAGCTCCATCCTGTGCTAATGTTGCAGTTCAAAAGACGGGATAATTTTTCCCACTTCCTCCCCGCGGGCATTTTTCAATTTCGGCATATAATAAGGCATTAATTGCTCAAGTTGTTCTTTTGTTAATAAATTTAATTGTTTCAATACTTCAAGTACAACGGGATACAATGCCCGATTACTGCCATCCTCTATCTTTACGGCAACCCCTATGCCTGATTTTTTATCTCCGATTAAATATCCAGCTTCGGCTCCTACCTTACCGAACAATCTCCCTTTTGCAACTTTCATAAAGTCGGTACAAAAACGTCCGGTACCACCTACCATCTCCGGGTAGTCCGTCATGGCTGTTGTAATTCTATTAATAACTATAGTCCTTTCATTCCCTAAATTTTCAGGGTTTGCTAATCTGGCAAAAGAATATGCAAGCCGTTCCAGAGGCATAGCATGTACAGGAACACCACATCCATCTTTCCCAATTCCAATCTTATCGATTTGATATTCCGCAATTACCGAAATTACCTTTAGTATTCGTTGTTGTACCGGATGCTCCGGTTTATAATAATCTTCCAGCGACTCTCCCATATGTTTGGCAGTTAGAAGCATACCAGCATGTTTACCGGAACAATTATTATAAAGTGGGGTAAGTTTTTTCCCCTCTCTAATCATTTTTTCATACACACCCATTACCCGTGGAATATGTATTCCGCATTGCAGAGCTTCCACATCTATTTTTGCTTTGTTTAATATGCTTAAAACTCGATCTGTATGTTGTGGCTCCCCGTTATGCGAAGAACAGATTACTGCCAAATCAATATCAGTTAAACCAAATTTATCTGCAGCACCTGTTTCTACGACCGGAATTGCCTGTATCGGCTTTACAGACGAACGCGCATAAGTAATACGATAAGGATCTCCCACAAAATATAATAATTTTCCATCTGAATTAACTACTGCTATATGACCGGAGTGGGTACTCTCCATCCTTCCTCCACGGTATACATCAACTAACTTAGTCACTACTCCTATCTCCTTATTACTTTTTAAATTTTATTTGAACGGTACAAGGGAACGGTTCTATTTATTATACTAATCTTCTTCTGTTTCACTTACTTTATCTTTTAATATTGTTTCTTCATCTAAATAAATCGACCTTTCTAACCACCAAATCCATTTGCTCCATTTTTCTTTAAAATTTTTATTCTCTTCTTTGATATTTATAAAACCACTTACCTTGGCATCCATCTCGTCAGCATAATGAAGAGCAATAGCCGCTAAAATACTGGGAAGTCTGGGGGAACCAAATTCAAAATGGCCATGATGACTTAAAAGAGTATGTTTTACCATTAATTCTAAATCTTTTGGGAAACTATCCAAACTCTTTATTTTTTGGTCAATCATCTCTATACCTATGGTAATGTGTCCCAGAAGCTTACCTTCATCAGTATGTTCCATAACCTTATCGTAGGCATATTCCCTTGTTTTACCTATATCATGAAGAATAGCCATAGTAATTAAGAAATCTCGGTTCATTTCTTTATAGATATTACCTACCGTCTCACAAATCTTCACTACATTTACAGTATGCTCAGCTAAACCTCCAATATAAGGTTGATGTACTTTCATTGCCGCTGGTGCTCTTTTGAATTTCTCTGCAAATTCTTGATCATCAAAAAAACTCTTTAAAAGATTCTTTAAATGATAATTTTCGATAGAATCAATCTTTGAAAAAATCTTCTCCATCAGTTCATCTAAATTTTCTTTTGATTGGGGTAAATATTCTGAATAATCTAAATCTAAGGGTGTGGTTTCGCTAAGAGAAGAAATTGTTACCTGAAGGGTTCCGTCACTTTTCTTTTTAGAAATATACCCCTGAACACGCGCGAATTCAATCTTGCTTAATTTCTCCACTCTATCATTAGAAACATCCCAATTAATGGCTTCAATCTCTCCGGTCTTATCGGCAATTTTAAAGAACATATCTATGGTTTTTTTATCCCGCCTTACTTTAAACTCTTTATTTTTTAATAAAAATACATCATTAATCTGGGTATTCAAACTTAAATCGGCTACCATCTGTTTTTTAACCAAAACACTTCACTCCTTTTTTAAAAATTTTGAGGTATTTATCATTGATCATAAATATTCGTTATATTTTTAATTAAAATTAAATTTGTTTTATTATATAATATTTTATTCTCTTTAGGAAATTTTTTAGTTAAAGGGTTATAAATATCTTTAAAGATTAGACTTTTAAAATAACAAAAAGCATGATTTAGAGAATCAGTTCTTTTAAAAATATTATCTAAATTATGCTTTCTAAATTAACTTAAATTTATTAATTAAAATAAGTTATCTCACTGTTGGTTTACCAACTGAGAAGCTGCTTCCTGGTCGATGATTATGGTTACGTCATTATGAAGTTGAAGAACAGTTGCCGGTACTTTGGTAGTAATAGGACCATTTATTGTTTTTCCAATAATCCGGGCTTTTCTTTTGCCGTTAGCCAGTAAAATAATTTTCCGAGCCCGCATTATAGTCCCTATCCCCATAGTGATAGCTTTTTTGGGCACTTCCTGAGGGGTATTAAAAAAACGAGAATTTACCTGAATCGTCTTAACAGTTAAGTTTACTAAATGAGTTTGGGTATTCAAACTGATATCCGGTTCGTTAAAACCTATATGACCATTATCACCAATTCCTAAAACCTGTAAATCAATTCCCCCACTTTTTTTAATTAAAGCTTCGTATTGTTTGCATTCCTTATCTATATTTTTCTTAATTCCATTTAATAAGTGTATATTTTCTTTTTTAATATTAATATGTTTAAAAAATTTATTCCACATAAAAAAAGAATAACTCTGCGGATGTTCCGGAGATAAGCCATAATATTCATCTAAATTAAAAGTAACTACTTCTGAAAAATCTACTTTTCTTTCTTGATTTAAACGAATTAACTCTTTATACATACCACTTGGTGTGCTGCCTGTAGCCAAACCTAAAACAGAATATTTTTTGTTTATGATTTGCTCAGTAACTAACTGAGCGGCCTTGGAACTTAACTCCTGGTAATCTTTTACTATAACAACTTTCATGTCTATTTTCTCCTGTAAACTATCTTACCGGCTACTATAGTTAGTTCGGTTTCTAAGTTTTTATTTAAAATAACTATATCGGCATCTTTGCCAGGCTCCAAACTGCCTTTTTTATCGTCTATTCCTATAGATTTCGCGGGGTTAAAACTTGCCATTTGAATTGCTTTTGCTAAGGGAACACCTACTTTGCTTACCATATTTTTAACCGCTTTATCCATAGTTAACACACTACCTGCTAAAGTTCCGTCTTTTAACCTCGCTTGTCCTTTAGTCACAATAACCTCTTGCCCTCCCAAATCATAGGTTCCTTCTTTAAGGCCTGCTGCCCTCATGGCATCGGTAATCAGCACAATTTTTTCGTTTTCCCTGGCTTTGATTAATATTTTTATAACTACAGGGTGGATATGTATACCATCAGCAATAATCTCTACTGTTAATTCCGGAGAAGTCAAAGCCGCTCCTACCACACCTGGCTCGCGATGGTGCAGCCCTCTCATTGCGTTAAAAGTATGAGTAACATGAGAAAGACCGACCTTAATACCAGCTTGGGTCTGTACATAAGTGGCATTAGTATGTCCCGCCGAAGCAATAATTCCCTGTTTATATAAATATTTAATAAGACCAATTGCCCCCGGCATTTCTGGCGCAATAGTAACCAAACGAATTAAATTACCCGAAGCCTGATTAAATTCCAAGAACTCCTCAATGGAAATTTTTTTAATATCCTCTTCTTTTTGAGCTCCTTTCTTTTCAGGGTTAATATAAGGTCCTTCCATGTGTATCCCTAAAATTTCTGCACCCGCAGTTCCTTTTTTTACTGCCTCACAAATGCTCCGAAGACTTCTAATGATTTTATCTTTACTCATAGTCATTGTAGTGGGAAGAAACGACGTGGTACCAAAATGAGAATGAGTAATGGCAATCTGGTTTATGGCTTCATAGT
>DASRMF010000034.1:0-3500 GCA_035648055.1 Atribacterota bacterium | reverse complement strand
CTCTCCAGAGCGGCACGAATAAGCTTTGCCCCCTCTTCCACAGAAATATTTGCCTGTAAAGGACCTATAGGCAACGCACCAAAACACATTTCAGTTACTTTAATTCCTGTTTTCCCTAAAGAATATTTTTTCATATTTTATAAATTCCCTTCTTTAACATTAAATATAGAGATATCTTAAATTATTTTGCTATTAGAATAAATTACTTAATCGGTTTTTGTCCAACAAAAAAATGGCTTATCCCTTGATGCCTGAACGGGTGAGGCTTTTTACGAAAATAGATTGAAGTACAAAAAATACTATTAAGGTAGGTATTACTGCGGAAACGGTTCCGGCCATGATCACTCCCCAGTCACTTGCTGCTTCAGAGTCAATCAGCATCTTTACTCCAACCTGAACGGTCTTCATTTTATCTTCCATGGTAATGATAAGAGGCCAGAGATAAAGATTCCAGGCATAAATAAAATTAATAATTGATACGCCGCCAAGCATAGCTTTGGAAAGAGGGAGTAAAATTTTTAGAAAATATGCCATCGGCCCGGCTCCGTCAATTCTTGCTGAATCCTCAAGCTCTTTGGGAATTGTCATAAAATGCTGTCTCAGTAAAAAAGTATTAGTCGCACTTGCCATAAAAGGAATAATCAAAGCCCAGTAAGTATTGACCCATCCAAACTTCACCATTAAGGAAAATAGAGGTACAATCATAATGATTTCAGCTGGTAAAAATAAGGTGGCAAATAGAAAAGCAAAAGAAAAACTTTTGCCAAAAAACTTAAAATTGGCATAGGCGTATCCGGCAAGAGCGCCAGTAACCAGTTTCCCTATAGTGATCGTCACTGCTACAAGGGTACTATTCAGAAATAGCCTGAAAAATGGGACCCTTTGAAAGGCGGTAACATAATTTTGTAAGTTGAATCCTTGGGGAAGAATCTTCGGGGGGAAGGAAAAAACTGCATGGGGAGGCTGTATACTCATCGTCAATGCAAGGATTAAGGGTAATATAAATATAAGAGAAACAATAATTAATATTGCTTCGGATACAATCATATCTGTTCGTTTTTGAGTAGATATTTTCACCTGTTCTCTCCTTATTGGTAGTGAACATGCCGTTCGCCGAATTTAAAATAAATCAAGGTAACCACTATCATGATAGCAATCAGGATAACGCTTTGAGCTGAAGCAATCCCTGCTTTTTGGAAGTAAAAAGCATCTAAATAAAGTCGATAAATCATATTGGTAGTATATTGGCCCGGTCCCCCTTTGGTCATGACATCGATAATAGCAAAAGAGGAAAACATCATAGTCACTATATTCATAATGACCAAATAAAAAGTAATGGGAGAAACCAGGGGAAAAATTATTTTCCAGGTCCTGTTTAAGGCACTGGCTCCTTCAATAGTAGCTGACTCTATGATCTCTTCCGGTACATCCTGAATGCTGGCAATGTAAAATATCATATTGAAAGGTAATGTTTTCCATACCGAAGCAAATACTACAGCATAAAAAGCATAGGGTTTAGAGGTCAGCCATTCCACTTGAACACCAAAAAGTGCCTGAAAGAAATAGCTTACGTGACCTACTATTGGATTTAACAAAAAAGTCCACAAAGCTCCGGCGATAGCCGGAGAAATAGCATAAGGAACAAAAATCAAAGTTCTAAATAGTTTTACTCCGGGAATCTTCTTAACCAGAAGAAGAGCAATTAAAAAGGAGAAAATAATAGCAATGCCCACTGTAACTGTAACATATAGAATGGTAAATCTTACTGAGTAGAGGTAATCAGCATTAGAAAAAAGTTTTAAAAAATTAGTTAAGCCTACATAACTCCTTCCTCTGCCAAAGGGTAGTATTCTTTGCATACTCGCCATTACCGAATACTCGGCAGGTATGTAAATAAATAATACGATTATTATAAAAGTGGGGATCAACAATAAATATGGAGTCCATTTTCGCATGGTTACGTCCTTAATAGTTAAAATAAATAAATATTGTTAAATTAATGGTAAAGGAGGCGGTAAAGGTTTTGCCGCCTCCAAAGAAATTAAATATTACAATCCCTCATAGGTTCTAATCGCTTCGGTTGCTTCTTTTTCGGCAGCAGCCAGAGCTTCTGCCGGAGTCATACTGCCTGAGAGCATCTTTTCCACATTTGATGCAACAATAGATCTCATCTCAGCAAAAGCACCAATAATTGCTCCATTGGTGTTATAATTCTGAGTGGAGAGAAGAAGTTGCAATATGGCGGTGAGATTATGTGGAGACTCGGAATAATAACCCTGAGCCAAGAGGTCTTCTATAGCATTTTTTGTTACCGGGAAGTAGCCGGTTCCAGTATGCCATTTTATCTGTTGCGGGGATTCGGCCATATATTTTACGAATTTCCAGGCTGCATCAGTCTCATTTTTAGGATGTCCGTCAATAAGCCAGAGACTACCTCCGCCGATTACTACTCCGCCAGCTTCAGCATCAGCCGGAGCAGGAATAAACGCACTGCCTAACTCAAAATTATTTTCTTTTGCAGAAGTAACCATCAATGCAACATCAGATGTTGAGGTAATTAACATGGCCACCTTTTGAGATATAAAGAGATTTCTTGCTCCGGTCCAATCTTCAAGCTTGGTATTTACCATATATCCCTTTTTAGTCAGGTCATTCCAAAAATTAAATACTTTCAAGCCAGCATCTGAATTAAATATGGCTTTGGTAGCTCTTCCGGTTCTGCCGTTATTATTATCCACTAAAGGAGCATTTTGAGCAGCCATAAATTGTTCAAAGAACCAACAGTTAAGACTCCAACAAACAGCGGCCTGATCTACATTTCCTTTATCATCTTTGGTGGTAAGTTTTTCCGCAATTTCAAGTAGTTCTTGATAGGTTTTAGGTGGTTTATTGGGATCCAAACCTGCTTTTTCAAATAGAGTTTTATTGTAGAACATAATAGCATTAGAAGAATTAAAAGGCATACAGTAAAGTTTTCCGTTTACTCTGTAATAATCAAGTACCTGGGGCATAAATGCTCCGATATCGAAGGTTGGGTCTGCATCAATTAAATCCTGCATGACCACACCAACTTCTCCGTCAATTAGCATCTGGGTAGCAATGTCATATCCTTGTACTACATGAGGAGCAATGTTTGATTGAACGGCGACATTAAGTTTATTAATGGTATCACCATAACTTCCGGTGTATTGAACCTCTATATTGATATCCGGATTTAAAACCATAAAATCATCAGCCATCTCTTGAAGCAGTTCAATCCTCCATCCACCCATTGCATGCCAGAACTGAACATTAATCTTATCAGCAGCCATTGCAGCTGAACTAGCCAATAATACCACAATTAAAAGCGTAACAAAGATTATCTTTTTCATTTTTTTCCTCCTAAAATATTTTTTAAGATTGGGTAACTTTAGCAAACAATTCTTGCGTTAAGTTATGGAAGTTAAAATTCACCTCCTCCCTGATTTAGAGAATTTACCTAGTGGGCAAATTAATAATTT
>DASRMF010000033.1:0-12995 GCA_035648055.1 Atribacterota bacterium | reverse complement strand
AGTCTTTTGCTACTGAGTCTTACTATTCTTTCTTTAACTGCTTCAGTACTTATATTTACTCCTTCGGTAAAATATTCCAACCAATTGGTTAAATCTAAGATATCCGGTTTAACGCTTTGTAATGCTTTATAGTATGCTGATCTATCAGAATCATAGTAATCATCAAGGCAAAAGAATTGATTGGTATCAAAGCCGCGTAAATAGATAATTAAAGCAGCCAGGACTCTCGCTGTTCTACCATTGCCATCAACAAAGGGGTGGATTCTGACAAATTCATAATGAACGATTCCTGATTCGATGACCGGATCAAGTTCTTTCGATTCTTTTGAATTTATCCATATAAGTAAATCTTTTACCAATCCCGGCACTTCCAGATTTTGAGGAGGTCTAAAAAAAACCTCTCCGGTAACTCTGTTTCCCACTACTACATAGCGGTTGCGATAGACTCCGGAGTCAGCGAGATTATTCAAAGTATTTTTAGTTACCATACGATGGATATTTAAAATATCTTTTTCAGTTATAAAATTTTCTTTTATCAGATTTTTAATATTTTTTAGTACATCTAAATAATTCAAAACTTCTTGCTTATCTCTTCGAGTAGCGGTTATTTCTCTTCCCCGGGCTAATTCGCTTACTTGTTCCAGGGATAATCTATTCCCCTCAATGCTAGTAGATGAATGAGCACTATGGATTATCGCTTCCTGTTTTAAAGCGACATTCCATTTTGGGATTAAAGGTGAATTAAGAATTGTTTCTTTTGCGGCAGAGATTTTGGTGAGTAGTTTGACTATTTTATTGGTATATTTGAATTTTGGTTTAAACATTTTTTATTCCTTTTTATAAATATCCGAGGTGGGTTCTTGAAATTTAGACAAAATAGACAGGCGAGACGCCTGTCCTACGTTGTCTCTTTTTTTATATTCGACAAAAGTTTCGGAAATCCTTCTTTTTAGGGGAAATTTTTTGGATTAAAGAGGAAAGCTGTAGGATGTAAGGTGCAAGGTGTGAGATTATTCTTCTCTTTATTATTTGCCACCTCGTTCGGCAAGATAAATCAGATACATCAATACGGTGGCAATAATAGAAATAAAAAATATAAATACCCATACTTGACGAATACCTAAAATAGTAATTACTAATCCTAACATAGGTGGTCCGATAATTCGGCTGATACTTTCGCTAATGGTGACCAAAGAATTAAAACGTCCCCGGTGAGTTGCAGGGCTATGATTGGCAATGTAGACTCCGGCATTAGTACGAATCAAAATTTCTCCAATGGTCCAGATAAATGTAGAAACCAATATCCAATTAAACTGATAAATCCAATAAAGCATACCGAATCCAATTGCAAAAAAGATTCCTGAAAAAGTTACATTGAGAATGGGCCGATTTTGGCGACTCACAAGAGTGACAGGCATGGTCATAAAGACTACAATAAAACAGTTAAAACTCATTAGCATACCAAAATATTGGGGTCCTATTTGACCAAACAAGTCATTAATTTGCAAGGGTAAACTGAAAAAAAACTGGCTATGGGCGAGATAAAAAAGGATGGAAACCAGGGAAAAGTATAATACAATCGGTTTTTGTAATAAAATTTTTAGCAAACTCTGTTTTTGAACCAATTTATCGTTATCATTCTTCAATTGCACTTTATAAGGCAAAGTCTCTACAATATTGATATAAATAAAAAGACATACAAACAAAATTATCACTACATTTCCCAAAAACAAAAACTTAATGTATCGTGTATATAAAAATCCGGCTATTAGGGAACCAATTCCAAAACCAAGATTTAATCCTAAATATATAAATGAAAATATTTCTTTACGATTTTTAGGAGTACTCATATCAACCATTATGGCATCATAAACAGGACGAGTAGCTCCATTAAAAAAAGCAGCAATAGCTAAGAGCTTGGGAATAATTAATGAATCTCCTAAAAATGCACAGGGAAATAAAAATACTGCTATAGCAAATTGAAAACTAATAAGTGTTCTTTTTCGACCAAAGATATCGGTAAATCTACCTCCAAATAAAGCACCAATTATTCGACAAATTTCTACACACATTAAATAAAGGCCAACCTTATCGGCACTAAGAGAAAGATTTCTGGTTAGAAATAAAGTTAGGAACGGAAAAACGAAATAACCCATTGCATTAATCAAGCGGCAAATAAAAAGAATATAGATAGTCCGGGGGAATCCACTATAGATAGAAAAAATGCTGCTAAATTGTTGCGATAAATGTTTTTTCATAGCCTAACCTTGAATAATAATATGTATTTTCTGCATAGATATTAATAAATTTATATATTTAATTTTACAATAAACTATTATAGTTTACATGGGCTTTATAAATATTACAATAAAATAAATAATTAAATGGATAAAAGTGGGGGAAATCAGCTGGGAGCTGGCTTCGCATTCCCCGATCAGGTCGAGGACAGGTTTCATGGAAATGACATAGGGGAAAATAGAGATTGCCGCGCCCTGATAAATCAGGGCGCGGCAATGACATTGTGAATAATTAATCCATGTCTAAAAGGGAGGAGCTGCCTAATAGATAATTTTCCTGGAATAAACGGTTGGTCTTATCCAGTTTTTTAGATAATTTTTCCAAAAATACTAGTAATAATTTATTTCCCAGATTTGGGTCTTCTCTAATCAGAAGTTCAAGATTTTTCTGCTCCAGAAAGAGCAGTTCTACAAATTCACTGGCTACCGCATTTACCCGGTGTTGTTCATTGACAATAGCTGTCTCCCCCAGGAATCCTCCAGTGCAAATATCAGCCAATACAATCTCTTCATTTCTTTCATTATATTTGATAATACGCAGACACCCTCTGATAATTACATAAAAAGAGGAATCCTCATCACCTTCTTTAAAGATAATTTCATCTTCCTTGTAGGCTTTGACCGCGGATATTCGGGCAATATTTTCCAACTCCTCTTCGCTAAAATCTTTAAACTCTATCATTCCCTTTAATGTTTCTTTTTTCTCTTTCAGGCTAATTTTTTCATAATGTTCTTTATCGACAGTTACCTCAACTTTAAATAGATTCTTTTCTTCTATTATTCTTCTTATCTCTTTTTTGTTCTCCAGGGTAAAGTCTATTAACTTCTCCCAATACTTCTGTATCTTCCTGTAAGCGGTAAAAGGATCTTTCTCGGGTATTGCCTCATAAATGCTTAAATATATATTTTTTATAGATTCTCTACAAGCATCTATTTCCTTGTTAGCTAGATTTTCCATGGCAAGTAGTAAATTAGTCTTGAAGATTTTATCTTCAAGATCATCTTTTAAAAACTCTCCCGGGTAAGGAGAGAAATCATCGGCCGTTACCATCCGCATATTACTTACTTCGTATTGGGAATCAATTTTAGATTTTTCGTAAATAAATCTATAGATATCCTCTCTGGTTCTCTTCCAGATGGGATGGTTCTGTTTGGGAGGAAGATGTTTTACGCTCAATTTATTGTCCAGGAAGAAATCAAAACCAAACATTTTCGCATTGATGAGATAATCGATGTCTTCCCCTCTGGGAATATTGGGGTCAAAAGGCACTGTCTGATATAGATTTTTATGAATTACCATAGCTCCGCCAAAGGCAAAGGGAGTTTGTTTAAGTCGGGGGCCGCAGCCGATTATCTTATCAAAGGCTTTGGACTTACTCCCAAACCTATTCCAATAAGTCATCCAGGGCTCCATGTTTACATCATCATAATAATTTCCATACTTATTTAAATAATAGCCGGCTACCCCGTATACGGTTTCTCCATACACTCTTTTCCCGATGAATTCCCTGGCTATGTCCATAAAATCAGGATTTTCTATAACTTCATCATCATCGATTAAAACTGTAATATCAGAATTAAGTATATGGGAAGAGAATATACACATATTCCTGACATTGGCATAACCCTCTAAGCTTAATAAAGAAAGCACATTCTCCTTTAATTGAGAATTTCTGCCAAATCTCTTAATCTTCTTTAAAGTCATTTGGGTAAATAAATAGGTTTCTACTTCCAACTTTACCCCTTTAACTATCTTTCTTACTTTTTCCTCTGCTTGGTGTTCTATTTCCTTATGGGTTAGACAAATTAGTATAACTAATTTAAAATCTTTCTTTTTTAATATCTTCATACTTTCCAGGGTCCTACCCAGGGTTCCTTCTTCATCAACGGGGGTAGCATGATCATATACAATATCCCCTTCTTTAAAACCAATCTCTTTTTCCCGCCCCCAATAAGTGGGGATAACTACTACAGTTCGCATAATTTTCTTTCTCCTTCACCTTTGTGTAAATAATTTTTGTTAAACTATACTTTCCTTGGTTAAAATATTGCTTCCTTATATATTTTTTCTACTTCTTTAATGGTATTTTCCCAGGAAAAATTATTAACCGCATATTCATGTGCCCGTTCTCTTCTAATCTTTTTGTCAGGTCTTACCAGCTCGTTAATTATAGCTTCAGCCAGAGCAATATCATCATCCACATCGACCAGGACACCAATATCTTCATTGATAAAATCAGGTAACCCTCCCTGATTGGTGCCTACTACCGGGGTGCCGCAGGCCAGGGCTTCAATGGCTACCAGTCCAAAGGGTTCACTTCGAGAAGGCACAGTGCTTACATCGGCAATATTGTATAGATCAACAAGCTGTTCCTGATTTACATGCCCTAAGAAAAAAGTTCTTTTTAACTTTAAAAAATTTTTAAGTTTTTTTAACTCTTCATATAATGCCCCATTACCGGCAATTAAGGTCATAACTTTTTCTTTCATCTGGTTTTCATATATTTTAGCAGCTTTTAATAATATGTCTACCCCTTTGAAATGCGCTAATTTCCCGGCAAAAGAAACAATATAATCCGGTATTTCATTTATACCAAACTTCTCTAAAGCTTCCTTTCGGGAAACATTGTTTACTTTAAAAAGCTTGGTATCATATCCGTTATAGACAATTTTTCTTTTCTCGTCTTCTATATGGTAGAGCTCCTTGGTTTCTCTGTCTACTTGTTTTGATATGGTAATGACTTTTCGAGCATTTTGAGCACCTTTTAAGGCGTAATTATGATATCTTTTGTCTTGCTTAAATCCTTTCAGGTCTGTACCGTGCACCGTTACTACATAAGGAATATCGGTCTTTTGGGCAGCATAAGGGGTAATCCAGAGATGCTGGGCGTGAATAATATCAGGTTTAAATTTATCTGCCTCTTCTTGGGTAACCCTAACCATTATATCAATATAGTCTCTCATCTGCTTTTTATTTAATTGATAAAAAGTGGTATTGCTCCTGGGATGGCTGGTAAAACAGGGAAAATTAAAATCAATTTCATAATCTTTGCTGCTGTCATCGCCCCTAAACATTATCGGTCTCATTTCAAAAATTTCCGGGGATACCTTTCGATTTTCCGGAAATATAACCTTAACTTTATGCCCAATTTCGGTTAATTCCTTGGCAATATTTTTAGTGTAAACTCCGCTCCCTGAACCCTCCAGGGGGAAGTGATTGATAATTAATATTTTCATTTTTTACCCTTCCCATTTCTCTAATTTTTCAATAAAATCATTCCAGGCCATCATAGTGTTTTTATATTCGTTAATTACCCGTCCTAAATTACGGTAAGATGTTTCCAGTGCCTCGGGTAAAATTAGAAATCTCTCATCATTAAGATAAGAGGCCACGGCTTTGGAGCCGATAATTATATTTTCCCTCTGTCTATTTTTTACCTCTTCTAAATCTTCCCTTTTTAGCCAATTCAGAAAGGGATTTCTTCCTATCCAGCCCAGGCAGGTGTAATAAAATCTAGCTCTTATAGAATCATCCCTTTTTATATCAGGTATCTCGGGATAATTTCCAAAGGTATTATGGAATATTTTGGTATCTATATCGATACATTTTTTATCGCTCTTTTTTAATTTAATTCCCAGAACGGTATCTTCTCCACGGGATAGAACATTCTCGCTATCTACATTATACACTGTAGAAAAAAAGGGAGGTAGCTCTTTAAGAGCGCTTAGCTTAATTGCTACATTTCCTCCTAAGATTTTATTTGTTTCAAAAACTTTTCGATTTTTATCATTATCTAAATTCAGACAATCATGCTCGTCGAAATTTTGTAAAAATTCATAAGCACCTTCTTTTTGTAAGCCAATCAATAACTCCTTCATCCCGGTAAATCTCATGGGAGGAATAATGTAATAGCCGGAGTAATCACTGGTGGTAATTATAACTTCTTTTTTCCTTAGATATTCTAAATGTCTTCCGATAAAATCTATTTCTTTTTCCTTTACTTCATTGTTCTCTTTTATCAATACTCTGGGATAGACATCAGTATCTATAAAAACTAATGCTTCTGAACCGCTCAACAAAGCCCTGATCAGGGCATAATTTCTATTCAAACCATAAGGCACTAATCCATGCTTTTTTAAGGCCGAACAATTTATTAAAATTTCTATATTTTCTGTAGATAGGCCCATCTTTATTAACTGTTCTTTTATCTCCGGGGCATCGTTTATCTTTACCAGAAAGACTTTGACTTTTTTTGTTAAACTTTCTACCAACCGAAAATCACAATCATGGGAATACACAATTATTATACTGTAGATTTTATGATTATATTCTGTAGCATTTTCTAAAAACTCATCTACGGGCTCTAAAGAAATAAAGTCTTTGGTTATTACTGCAATTGATATTTTCACTAAAACGCCCTCTTTTCTATCCTATTTGCTTGTCCATTTCTTTCAGATAATTTACATAGGCTGAGCCTAGTTCACTGACAGTTAAAGTATCCTCTTCTTCTTCCCGGATAAACCCTAAATTAAGGAGGGCGTTTACTATGGTTTCGCGTTCTTCAGGATCAGATATTTTAGACTGCCATATATTATCAAACTCTTCCCGGTTTGCTGATTTGGATTTATGAAACCAGAATAAAACATATTTTGAGTATAAGACCAGATAAGTATCGGCATAGAGGAATCGCCATTTTATATTTTCCTCTTGCAATCTTCGGACATATTTAGCCATTTCTTCTTCTCTTAAAGCGGAGGAATCTGTATCTTTAATTTCTCTATTTAGTATATTATCCTGCCTGGAATCGTAATAATGGGTTAAATCTCCAATGTCAATAACTGGTACTGAACCGAGAAATTGTCCTTGCCTTGACTGTTGAGAATCGCTTCGCCCCGATTTTTTGGCAGTAATAAATTCTTCAAAGAACTTATAAATAGGCTTCTCAAATAATAATATACTAAGAACCAGATAGACCATAATCAAGGAAACCCAGGAATTAGTAATTTCTGCTAACGATGGCTTTACCGGCCACCAGATCAATAGAAGAATACTGGCTATCACAATTAATAAGGTAAATAAAACCACCACAAAGGTGATTCTTTGCATATTCAAAATTTCTTTTTTTTCTTTTAAATTAATTTTATACATTATCTTATTTTCCTCCTTAATAAAGATTCTATCTTGTTGCTTCTTTTAAAGCCGCTCTTGCTAGGAGTCTGGTAGAATCAAGTATGGGTAGAGATGAATTCTCTTGAGTTACTAATAGCGGTATTTCAGTACAACCAAGAACAACCGCGTCACACCCTTTATTTTTTAATTCATCGATGACTCCCTGAAAATAAGTAAGCGCTTCTGAAGTAAAACAAGCATTCACTAATTCCTCAAAAATTATCTTATTGATTTTCTCTCTGTCTTTTACTCCGGGTATCATATATTTAATGCCAAACGCAGTAATCTTGTCAGGATAGACCGGGCCCTCCATTAAATATCGTGTGCCTAAAATCCCCAGGCATTTATAATCTTTTTGTTTTGCTTCAGCGGCAACTTCCTGTGCAATGTGAAGCCAGGGAATTCGTGATTCCTTGACCACCAAATCGAATGCCTGGTGTATGGTGTTATCAGGGCATATTGCAAAATCTGCTCCCACTTTTGCCAGTTTAGATACCGAAGATAGCATTAAATCTGCTACTCCTTCCCAATCCCCCTTTTCGATATACCGCATATATTCACTTAAGGGGAAAGTGTGCATAGTAATTTCCGGGTGCGCGTGCCTTCCCAATAAACTTGTTCCTTCCTTACAGATTGTACGATAACAAAGAGCTGCACCTTCTGCACTACATCCAACTATTCCAATATGTTTTGACATAATTTTCCCTCCCTTAATAAAGGAATTCGACAAAAAAGAAGAAATTCCTTTTTATTTTGAAAAAAATATAGCAAATTATTAATTTTTAAGGTTAATGGTTTTTTGTTTTCACTAATAATCTCAGAGTCATATTCTTTCAACTCCGCTTTAGTATATCTCTTTTATATAAGATTCTACTACCCTTTCAATAATTTCTTTATTTTTCTTATTTTGTTTCAGTTTGTTCTAAAATCCAATCGCCTACTATTTTTAAGGCCACCGGTGAAATTGTTTCTTCAATTTTAGCATACTCCGATGGTAATCCAGTTTGAGTAGTCTGAAAAAGGTGATTGAGACCGGGTAATTCTTTAATAGTATAATTCTGGTTTCCACCGGTTTTGAGATATTCTTCGATAGTACTGAGATTTTCTTTAGGTGGCACCTGAAGGTCTTTCTCTCCATTTATAGCCAGTACCGGACATTTCACCTTACTTAAAATTGGTTTAGGATCATAGGTCAGGAAAAACTTAAGCCAGGGAGATAATAAGCTCTGAAGCTGAGCTTCAAGGAACACTTCCGGATCGCCTATTTGTTCTTTTTTCTCATCACTCATTTTTTCCCAATCTTCCATAAACATCTGGCGAAGTCGTTTTTCAGCAATTTCACTATCCTCTTCTTCTTTTAAAACCGAAAATATCTTATCATTAAACTGGCGATTCTTAATAATATCTTCTTCGCTAACCCCCATTGCCCTGGAAATCAAAGCACCCTGCAAATATAGAATTTCTTCTCCGGTTAATCCTGTCCCAGCCATTAATACAATAAAAGCTACATCAGGTGATTTTACAGCTACCATCGGGGCAATAATACCACCTTCGCTATGGCCGATAAGACCAATCTTCTTGGGGTCTATTTCTTTACAGGTTTTGAGATATTCCACACCTGCTAACACATCAGATGCAAAATCTTCACTGGTAGCCTGAGAAAAATCCCCGGTAGATTCTCCCACTCCTCGATCATCTACCCTGAGGACTGCAATATCCTGACGAGTTAAATAATCAGCTAGTACCAGGAAAGGACTATGGTTATATATAGTTTCATTACGGTCCTGTGGTCCGGAACCGGTAATTAATAATACCGCCGGGAAAGGACCATTTCCGGATGGTAAAGTCAAAGTTCCTGCAAGTGTAATTCCTGCTTCCTTATTTTCATATATTGCTTCTTCTTCAATATAAGGATAAGGTTTTTTTGGCACTTGAGGTCTAGGGATTTCCACTGCCTTATCAACCCGATTAATCGTAAGGGGTAAGGACTGTCCGAATTGTTTCCACTCTCCCTCAATGACTAAAAAATCTTCACTAACCTTACCTTCAAAAACGCCTCCCGCAGATTTTACTTCCAGGCGCAAAATATTATCTTTAAAAATAACTTCTTCTACGGGAATACCGGTTGCTCCCTGGTCAGGACTATCCAGAGTTGCAGTCAGAATTCCATCCGGATTCTTGGAAATATTTAAGACAATCCTAAGCTCTGTTCCAGGAACTTTTAACTTGCCCTCCCAGATACCCTCAATGCTTATTTCAGAAGTATCTTGCTCTTGAGCAAACCCTATCATGCTAACACTACATGCTATTATTAAAGCAAGACAAATTAAATTACCAAGCATAATTTTATAAATCTTTTTCATAATATCCTTACCCCTTTTTATTATTTTTAAAAATCATTAATCCGCAACACTTAAATTAAGATACTATATAATTGACAGTAAAAATAATCTGAGGAGATAGTTACAATTCTTTATTCTACAAAATAAGCAAAAATCCTCTTTTTACAGAAAAACTTTCAGTTTTTAATGTGGCAATCTCCGGGTCGAATAAATTAAAAGCCTACTAAAAATTCATATATTTTTTTCATTTACCAATATCTCTTTCCGGAAAGAAATTTATCGGTTCCTTGTTTTTTGATTTTCCTTAGATTTTTTAGATGAGCATCTTCGTGAATTGGTTTTAGAAAATCTAATTTAGTGCAAGTTTCCAACTCTTCACATTCCCAGCAGCCCTGAATATTCTTTTTTTCACAACATTTTCTGATTTTACAAAACGGAGGACCGCCTCCGTCTCTACAAACTCTGCTACAGCGTAATCTAACCATTGCCCCTAAAGTCGCATAACACTGTTCATAATCTTTGAATTCCTTAAAATATTTAGATAATCCTTTAGAAGATCGGTCAAATTTTGCCTGTCTTAATTTTTTTCTCAAATCTCTAGCTAAATTTGCAATCTCTCCCTTGTAATTAACACAGTCTCCGCAATAAAGTCCGCAATAAGCAATTAATTTTTTATCTTCATTCATCGATCTCAACACCTTTCTTTCTTTTACTATCTTTTCATTCGTTGTTTTCTTCTGCAGGATGTATTTCGTCCAAATTAATTAATCCACATCTTACTTTATCTTTACTACAAAAATTACAAAAACCCTTTTTTTATAAAAAAGTTTTTAATTTTTATGTAATAGAGAACGGTTCTTTACCATATTTTTTCGACATTTTGTAAAAGATATTTAAAAAATCTATTGACAATAATATGCATATATGATAATTTTATCATATATTAAAGAGAGATAAGGAAAAACGATGAAATTAAAATCAAGAATATTTATTATAATTGCGGTATTTGCATTTTTCTATTTTATGCCATTTAGTAGTTCTAAAATATTAAATGCCTTAATGGAATCCTTGTTAATGGCACAGGATTATGCCCGACAACATGTATTATTGTGCCTGATTCCCGCATTTTTTATTGCCGGAGCAATCGCTAATTTTATTAGTCAAGAAAATATAATAAAATATTTTGGAGCAGAGGCTAATAAATTTTTAAGTTATACTGTTGCCTCTGTTTCCGGCACAATCTTGGCAGTTTGTTCCTGTACGGTTTTACCACTTTTTGCTGGAATTTATAAACGTGGCGCAGGAATAGGACCAGCCACTGCTTTTCTTTATTCCGGACCAGCTATAAATGTACTGGCAATTATCTTAACTGCGCGCGTTTTAGGATTTGAGTTAGGTTTAGCTCGCGCCATTGGTGCCATTATTTTTTCTGTAGTAATAGGCTTGTCTATGCATTTTATTTTTATTAAGGACGAGAAAAAAAGAAGCGTAAATGCCAATCAAAATTTAACTATGGGAAAGGCAGAACAAGAAGATAGACCTTTATGGCAGACAGCATTTTATTTTGCAATTATGGTAGGAATATTAATTTTTGCTAATTGGGGAAAAGATGAATCATTTAAAATTTGGCAAACAATTTATAATTTTAAATGGTTTATAACTGGTATTCTGTTAATTATTTTGTCCTGGATAGTTATTAAGTGGTTTAATAAGGAAGAACGAATTCAATGGGTAAAATCAAGTTGGGGTTTTGCAGAGCAGATATTGCCTCTTTTACTGGGAGGAGTTTTAGTAGCCGGTTTTTTGTTGGGTAGACCGGGCAGCGAAGCATTAATTCCAAAAATATGGATTGAAAATTTAGTTGGGGGAAATAGCATATGGTCGAATTTATTTGCCTCGGTAGTTGGGGCTTTAATGTATTTTGCTACACTTACTGAGATTCCTATCTTGCAAGGATTGTTGGGGGCAGGCATGGGTAAAGGCCCGGCCTTAGCTCTTTTGCTGGCTGGTCCGGCTTTAAGCCTGCCAAATATGTTAGTTATTAGAAGCATTATGGGAACAAAAAAAACTTTAGTATTTGTCTCTTTGGTAGTAGTTATGGCAACATTTAGCGGAATGCTTTTTGGCAATATTTTTTAAAAATATATATAAAATAAAGATGAAAGGAGGGATTTAGTATGAAAATTGAAATTTTAGGAACTGGTTGTCCGAAGTGTAAAAAAACGAAAGAACTAACTAAAGAGGTGGTTAATGAACTTGGCGTTTCAGCTGAAATTATTAACGTAACAGATATTAATAAAATTATCAATTACGGGGTTATGGTTACCCCCGCTTTAGTCATTGATGGAGATGTAAAAGTGGCAGGCAAAATACCCAGTAAAGAAGAAATTACTAAGTGGATCGAAGAGAAAAAATAATGATGCTGAAGGTGATAAAAATTCAGGATGTTCCTGCTGTTCTTGTTGAAAAAAATATATGAAGATAAACTGAATGAAAAACATTAAAGGAGCAAAACGAAATGAGTTTTCATCATACACATAACCATTTTAAAGAAAAAAATTTAATAATTACTATGGTTTTGAATTTTATAATTACTTTGGTAGAGGTAATAGGTGGCTTATTATCTGGAAGTCTTTCCCTTCTATCTGATGCACTTCACAATTTTAGTGATGGAATTTCCGTAATTGTAACTTTTATTGCCTTAAGATTAAGTAAAAGAGAAAATACCCTAAAAAATACTTTTGGTTACAAAAGAGCAGAAATTTTAGCTGCCCTATTTAATTCTTCTTTTCTTATAATAATATCTTTTTTCTTATTTAAAGAAGCCTACTTAAGAATACAACATCCTCAGAATATAGATAGTAAAATTATGATTGCTGTAGCTCTGGTTGGGCTGGCTGCAAATACAATTTCTGTATTCCTATTAAAGTCTGGCTCAAAAGATAATATCAATATCAGATCTGCTTATATACACTTATTTTCAGATTCTCTTTCTTCTTTAGGAGTAATCATTGGTGGAATATTAATATATTATTTTAATATAGCCATAATCGATCCTATTTTAACTTTTATTATCGGCGCATATGTCCTAAAAGAGGGATTTGATATTTTAAAAAAGAGTACAGATATATTAATGGAAAAGACACCCGCTCAGATTAATATTTTAGAGATTAAAGAAGTAATAGA
>DASRMF010000032.1:0-17556 GCA_035648055.1 Atribacterota bacterium | reverse complement strand
TACTAATATTCATGGCCTTTGATAATTCTTCTTCCGGTAAACGGGTACCCGGTTTTAAAACGCCTATTATAATCTGAAATTTTATATTCTGGTAGACTCTATCTTTGAGGGATAAGTAGTTTCCTAAATTTTCAAAATATTCTTTCATAATTCTCCCCTTCTCTTTAAAGGTTTAACTATTTCTTAACGATATTTTACCTTGTCGATTGTATATTGTCAACAATAAATTTCTAACAATTCATACTTTTTCCCCTTTAAACTTTTAATCACATGGATTATATTCCGGCTAGCTTAATACAATTTTAATAATCAATTCCCTTTCAACTGAATTTTTCTGTACTATTTTTCCCATTTATAGTTTCTTTTAATGACTTAACAAAATCACTTACCTGAGATAACATTACTGACAAATCCCCTCGAGAATTCTCTATTAATTTTACTACTGCACTTCCTACGATTGCTGCATCAGCATACTTTGTTGCTTTTTTAGCCTGCTTAGCATTGCTGATACCAAAACCTATCGCTAACGGGATATCCGTATAGGGACGAAGCTTTCTTATTATCTCCGCTACATCCAAAGAAAGGTTTTCTCTTGTCCCGGTTACTCCCGTAACAGAAACACAATAAATAAAACCTTGAGCAACTTTAGCTATTGCATCAATTCTCTCTGGGGTACTAGTAGGAGCTATAAACGAAATTAATTCTATCTCAAGCCTCTCGGTAATGTCCCGCAACTCCTTGCTCTCCTCTAAAGGCAGATCAGGAACAATAAGACCATCCACGCCAACGGCCTTGCTACCTGCCACAAAACGATCTAAACCGTAATAAAAAATAGGATTATAGTAAGTCATTAGAGCAATCGGAACTGAAGACTTTTTCCGTATTTTTTCTATTGTGCATAATATTTTGGGAATAGTCACTTTTCCGTTCAAGGCTCGCTGAGAAGCCTGTTGGATAGTAGGCCCATCAGCCAGGGGATCGGAAAAAGGAATACCTAATTCTATTATATCTGCCCCTGCTTCCGCAATAGTATAAACTAACTGTTCTGTAGTTTCTAAATCTGGATCTCCAGCAGCAATATAAATAATTAAACCTTTTTTCTTTTTTTCTCTTAAATCCCGTAAAGTTTTTTCTATTTTCATAATTTATCCCCCAATCTATTTATAGCAACTTCACTATCTTTATCTCCTCTACCTGATAAACAGACCACCACAATCTCTTCTTTTTTGGTTTTGGGAATTAACTTTGGCAAATAAGCCAGAGCATGAGCACTCTCCAGAGCAGGGATAACTCCCTCTGTTCGAGAAAGTAATTGAAATGCTTCTAATGCCTCAACATCTGTTACTGAGACATAATTAACCCGACCTGTTTCTTTAAGATAGGCATGCTCTGGGCCTACCCCGGGATAATCAAGGCCGGCAGAAATTGAATATGCTTCCTTTATCTGTCCATCTTCATCTTGTAAAAGAAAGCTCTTTGCCCCATGAAGTACCCCCACTTTTCCAACACCCAGAGTAGCTGCGTGTTCCTGACTGGCCAAGCCATGTCCGGCTGCTTCAACTCCATACATTCTCACTTTATTTTCATTAAGAAAAGGATAAAATAAGCCTATCGAATTACTCCCTCCACCCACACAAGCAACCAAATAATCTGGCAAGCGGCTTTCTTCAGTTATAATCTGCTCCTTGGTCTCTTGTCCAATTACCGTTTGAAAATCTCTTACTATCATAGGATAAGGATGAGGTCCAACTACTGAACCGATCATATAATAGGTAGTTCTTACATTTGTCACCCAATCTCTAATAGCCTCATTCACTGCGTCCTTTAAAGTTTTGCTCCCTGTTCTAACTGGAATCACATCTGCCCCTAAAAGTTTCATTCGAAAAACATTAAGAGCCTGTCGTTTTATGTCTACTTCCCCCATATATACCGCACAAGACATACCAAATAAAGCTGCTACTGTAGCCACAGCAACACCATGCTGACCAGCTCCGGTTTCAGCAATAATTCGTTTCTTCCCCATTTGCTGAGCTAAAAGTACTTGCCCAATAGCATTGTTAATCTTGTGTGCACCAGTATGATTCAAATCTTCTCTCTTTAGATAAATTTTTGCCCCTCCTAACTTCTCCGTCAGTCTTCTGGCGTAATATAGAACAGAAGGTCTTCCAATATAATTCTTAAAATAATACTGCAAATCTTTCTGAAAATTAATACTTTCTTTCGCCTTCTGATAGGCTGCTTCAAGCTCACTTATAGCCGACATCAGAGTTTCTGGCACATATTTGCCGCCAAATTCACCAAAATAACCTCTTTTATCTGGTAATATTCTGTTCATTTTCCCACCTCCGTACTTCTTGTATAAATTTTTTTATTTTATTACTATCCTTGTAACCCTTCGTTTCTACTCCACTACTTACATCGACTCCCCAGGGTTGAGCAGCACTAAGTGCTTGATAAATATTGTTCAGACTTAATCCACCTGCTAAAATTACCGAACCATATCTTTTAATGGTTGCTACCTCTTCCCAGGGGAAAGTTTTTCCCGTTCCTCCGTCTGCATCCAATTGGTAGGTATCAGCTAAAAATGCTTTTACAATTCCCTTGTATCTTGCTGGATCAGGAAAAAGTCGGCCATCTTCTGTCACTTTGATTGCCTTTATTACCGGTCTTTTAAATTGTTGGCAATAATTAACATTTTCCTGACCATGAAATTGAAGAGTGGTTAAATTACAACATTCAGCAATCTCCCTTACTGAAGATATTAAAGCATTAACAAAAACTCCTACTCTTAATATATCTTTAGGTAAGGACCGAATAACTTCTTTTGCCTCTTGTGGAGCAATTCTCCGTGAACTTAGAGCAAAGACAAATCCTAATGCATCAGCACCCGCATCTATAGCTATACAAGCTGTATTTATATCTTTTATTCCACAAATCTTAACCAGCATAAATTTGTTTCTTTTCCTCCTTTCTTTTCAATACCCCTAATAAACCTTTTAGTTTATTTTCAGGATTATCAGCAGACATTAAAGCTTCACCTATCAATACCGCATCTATCCCATAAAAACTTAATTTTTCTAAATCCAGATATTTTTTAATCCCGCTTTCACTTATCAGTAAACAATCTCTGGGAATCAGGTGAGATAACTTACCGGTTGTGGATAAATCTATAGAAAAATCGTCTAAGTTTCGATTGTTAACTCCTATGATATTTGATTCGGCAGCTAGAGCCTTATTTAATTCACCGATACTATGCACTTCAACTAAACAATCCATTCCTAAAGAGGAGGCTATCTTTTGAAAACGCATTAATGTCGACTCATCTAAAAGACTAGCAATAAGCAATATAGCATCTGCCCCTAAACAACGAGATTGATAAATCTGATATTTATCTAAAATAAAGTCTTTTCTCAAAACGGGTAAAGTGGTTATCTTCTTAACTTTACGAATATTGTCTGGATCGCCCTGGAAAAAATTTCGTTCAGTCAAAACTGAGATAGCTGCTGCCCCACCAACAGTATAAGCTCGAATAATCTCTTCTAATTTCCTCTCTTTATTGATTACTCCTCGAGAGGGAGAGGCAAATTTAAGCTCAGCAATTATTGAAATATTAGAAGAATTGTTTAAGCACCCAAAAAAATCTCGAGTAGAGGGGAGCCCTTCTGCTATTAAATCGAGTAAAAATTGAAGAGGAAAATTTTTTTTATCCCGTTTAATCTCTTTTTGTTTATTAATTACAATCTTATCGAGAATATTCATTGAATTAAGACTCTGTTGGTATAATATCTTAATTCTTCTAATTTTTTTAAAGCAGCTCCCGAATCGATTACCTCTGCCGCTTTCTCTACTCCTTCTCTCATATTTTCAACTATTCCTCCTACCACTAAAACAGCAGCGGCATTTGCCAGAACTATATCTCGTTGGAAACTTTTTCTTCTGCCATTTAATATCTCTAAAACAATCTCTGCATTAATATCAGCCTCTCCTCCTTGAATATCTTTTAATTTACATCTTCGAAGTCCCAATTCTTCCGGTTTAAGATAGAAAGTCTCTACTCTCCCACCATTAACTCGACTAATTTTGGTAGTCCCGGTTAAGGTTATTTCATCTATTCCACTTTCACCACACACAACCATCGCCTCCTCTACCCCAAGTTTTTCCAATACTCCTGCTATCAATTCAGTAAGATCCGGATCGTAAACTCCTAAAACTTGATATTTTACTCCTGCTGGATTGGTAAGGGGACCAAGTAGATTAAAGATTGTACGAAATCCTATTTCTTTTCGAGGTCCTACAGCAAATCTCATAGCCGGATGAAAAATAGGGGCAAAGAAAAAAGCAATTCCCACTTTTTCTAAACACTCTTCTATTTGAAAGGGAGCTAAATTTATATTTATTCCTAAAGCCTCTAAAACATCAGCACTCCCACTCTTGCTGGATACTCCTCTATTCCCATGTTTAGCTACCTTTAGTCCGGCCCCGGCTGCCACAAAAGCCGTAATGGTAGAGATATTAAAAGTACCTTTACAATCTCCGCCAGTACCACAAGTATCTACCGCTAAGGGATAAACTTTTTTTAATTTCACTGCATTCTCTCTCATGGCTTGAGCGCATCCGGTAATCTCTTCCACTGTCTCTCTTTTTATTCGTAGAGCGGTTAAAAAACTGGCAATCTGAGCTGCACTAACTTTCCCTTGCATTATTTCATTCATGGTCCAACGAGCTTCTTTTTCTCTCAAATTTTCTCCTATTACTACTTTATTTAATAATTCTTTAAACATTTCCTTATCTCCCTTCTTTTAAAAATATTATCTTTTAAATTTTTCAGCAATAGTTATAAAGTTTTTTAAAATATTCTTCCCTGGTGAAGTTAAAATAGATTCGGGATGAAATTGTACACCTTCTACAGGATATTCTTTATGGCGGACTCCCATAATCGTACCATCATCTGTACGAGCAGTAATTTCAAGACAGGGAGGTAAGGAAAGTGGATCTAAAACTAAAGAATGATAACGCCCGGCTATAAATGGATTATCTATTCCTAAATACAGACCCTTTTGGTTATGACAAATAGAAGAGGTCTTGCCATGCATTAACTTCTTTGCCGGCACTACTCTGCCCCCATAGGCTGCTCCAATAGATTGGTGACCCAAGCAAACTCCCAAAATAGGAACTTTATTCCCCAGTTTTTGAACTGCTTCTACCGAAATTCCAGCTTCTTTAGGAGTACAGGGGCCTGGGGAAATTACTATTCCAATCAAGGATTTTTTTGCAATTTCCTTTAAGGTTATCTCATCATTTCTATACACTTCAGTTTCCATACCTAACTCACCTAAATATTGAACTAAGTTATAAGTAAAAGAATCATAATTATCAATTACTAATATCATTCTGCCCCCTCCTCAGCCAAATCCATAGCTTCAAGCATTGCCTTAGACTTATTCAAGGTTTCTTTATATTCCATCTCCGGAATGGAATCAGCTACAATTCCGGCTCCTGCTTGAACATAAGCCTGATTACCTTTAAAAATAATAGTACGAATAGTAATACAAGTATCCATGTTTCCATTAAAACCGATATACCCCACAGCTCCTGCATAAGGCCCTCTGCAATTAGGTTCTAATTCATCAATGATCTCCATTGCCCGCACCTTAGGGGCACCCGAAACTGTCCCTGCTGGGAAGCAAGCTTCTAATACATCAAATGCATTTTTATTCGGTTGAATTTTACCTTCCACTTCTGAAACTAAATGCATTACATGAGAAAATTTTTCCACTTTCATAAAATTACTGACTCTCACCGTACCAGGACAGCAAATTCTACCCAAATCATTTCGAGCCAGATCTACCAACATAGTATGTTCTGCCTTCTCCTTCTCATCATTCAACATTTCTTTTTCCAATTCCGTATCTTCAATTTCGTTTTTACCCCGGGGACGAGTCCCCGCAATAGGTTTACTCTCTACCAATTCACCAGTTAACCTAACTAATGGTTCAGGAGAAGCACCTACCACTTGAATTTCCCCATAGTTTAAATAATACATATAAGGCGAAGGATTTAAACTTCGCAAAGAACGATAAATCTCAAAAGGATGAACTTTTGTTTTTCGGCTTAGACGCTGGGATAATACAACCTGAAAGGCATCACCCGCTAAAATGTAATCTTTCACCTTTTTCACTTTACATATAAATTCTTCTTGAGTAATATTGCTTTGCGTTTGTGGTAATGACTTGTTTTTTCTATCTACTTCCTTTCGATCCTCTGAAGATGGAAATTGATGCTTTTTTAGCTGGGCTATGACTTTTTCAATTTGAATAACTGCCTGATCATAAGCCTCTTCTGTAGATATCCGCTTTTCGTTTAGGGGAATATTAGCAATTATCCACATTTGATGGGTTAAATGATCAAACACTAATATCGTCCCTGCAAATATTAAAAAACAATCGGGTATATCAAGGTTATCGATAGCTTTCTTAGATAATTTCTCTATAAATCGGACCAGATCATAACCAAAGTATCCAACTCCACCCCCAAAAAAACGCGGTAATCCTTTAATTGGGCTAACCTTAAATTCAGCAAATAACCGACGTAAATAAAGAAGGGGGTTTTCTTTGTGTACTTCTTTTTTATCTTTTGTTATTATTTCAATTCTTGTATCTTTGCTCTGAAAAATTAAAAAAGGATCAACCCCAATAAACGAATAGCGGGCTAACTTTCCATCTCCCTCTGCACTCTCCAGCAAATAACTAAACTTATTACTCTTCATTTTCTGAAAAATACTAATTGGTGTTTCTGTATCGATAAGAATTTTTCGATATACTGTAAGCATATTTGCTCTACTGTCCAATTGCATAAATTCCTCTTTGTCCGGATAATATATTTTATCTTTCATCTTGTCTTAGCTGCCTCCTCTTATAATTTATAAATACCTTATAATAAAAAAACCTTTCGCCCCTGTTAACATTATCGCAATGTTAGAGACGAAAGGTTAATTCCGTGGTGCCACTCTGATTGAGTCTAACAGATTAATATAATCAATATAATTCAATATTAATATTATTATCTATTAGACCCCTCTTGATTAAGTGTGCGGGTATATAAACAAAAAAACCTTTCATCTCCAAGAGACGAAAGGTTAATTCCGTGGTGCCACTCTAATAGGATCTTCACTTTAAAAAATATAAAATCCTACTCTGCAGAGTACGGGCAATATAAATCAATTATACACCGATACACTTTCCCTCTTCACGGTGGAAAAGTCCGTCAAAACTTACTCGGACTATTTATATCCTTTCAGTTTGAAGCTTGTGGGTCCATTTCGCAAATCCTTTAAATCTTTGTGTCGCTTCTCACCATAAACGACTCTCTGTACAAATTCAGTAATTTGTTACTTCTCCCACGCCTTGCTTTTAACTATTTATTATTTTTAGTAATTATAACATGGCTGTCAAGTACTATTAACTAGTGTATAGTATCGAGTTAAGAAAAGGGAAGGAAAGATAGAAAAAAAAGTAATAGATAAAATATTTTTGATTTAATAAAATTTAGCTAATAAATACAATTTAAAATCATTTAATATTTACTTCTTTGAGTTTTTTAACTACTTCATCACCTACTTCAACAGTAGAAGAATCTCCTCCTAAATCATGAGACCTAACTTTTCCTTCGCTTAACACCTTCTCTACCGCATCCTCAATGGCTTTAGCCACTTTGACTTCTCCCAAATAGTCTAACATCATCACCCCGGCCAATATGGTGGCAACAGGATTGGAAATGTTTTTGCCAGCTATATCGGGAGCAGAACCATGGATGGGTTCAAACATAGAAACACCTTCAGGATTTATATTCCCTCCGGCGGCTATCCCTAAACCACCTTGAATCATTGCCGCCAAATCGGTAATAATATCTCCGAACATATTAGGGGTAACTACTACCTTGAACCACTCGGGCTTCTGAATAAAATACATAGTAATAGCATCGACAAAGTTAAATTCAGTTTTAATATCAGGATATTGGCTTGATATTTCCTCAAAAACTTCTCTCCATAACCCATAAATATCAGTTAACACATTAGCTTTATCTACTGAAGTTACTCTTTTCAAATTCTTCTTCTGAGCTAACTCAAAGGCATATTTAATTACCCTTTGTGTTCCGGGTCTGCTTACTAAACCTATCTGATAGGCCATCTCTTCTTCTTGTTCTAAATTAAAATCTACCTGGATTTTAGCCTTGTACAGTTTTCTTAATACTTCCAAATGGTCTTGGTTAGTTCTGGCTTTAAATCTTCCCCCAATTCCTACGTAGAAGTCTTCGGTATTCTCTCTAACTACGTAAAAATTAATATCTTTCGGGTTTTTATCTTTTAAAGGACAGGGGACTCCTTTGTATAATCTGATGGGACGGAGATTAATATACTGATCAAAGTAAAATCTGGCTTTTAACAATATCTCCTTTTCTAAGATGCCCGGCTTTACCCGAGGGTCCCCGACGGCTCCAAAGTATATGGCATCCATATCTCCAATCTCTTTTAAGGCCCTATCAGGTAATAATTCCCCGGTCTTCAGGTAATGTTCGGTACCAAAGGGGTATTCGGTCCAATTAATTCTTAATCCGTACTGGCTGGAGGCTGCTTCTATTACTTTTTTACCTTCTCTGATTATCTCCGGTCCTATCCCATCACCGGGAATCAAAGCTATGTTATACATCTATTTCTCTCCTTTTTAATTCTTCTTTGACATATTCTCTTAATCCACCTAAGGAAATAATATTTTGAATAAATTCAGGCAGAAGGTTGGTCTTGTAAATCTTATCTTTGGTCAGATTTTTTATTATCCCTTGCGTGCTATCTATTTCTAATATGTCTCCCTGAGAACATTGGTCTGCCGCTTCTTCGGATTCATAGATAGGAAGGCCAATATTTATGGCATTTCTAAAAAAGATTCGGCCAAAAGATGGGGCAATAACACAAGATATTCCTGCTGCTTTTAGAGCAATGGGGGCATGTTCACGGGAGCTCCCACAGCCAAAGTTTCTACCCGCTACTATAATATCTCCCTGATTCACCTTTTTAACAAATTCAGAATCATAATCTTCCATACAATGCAAGGCTAATTCTTTGGGATCAGAGGTATTAAGATAACGAGCAGGGATAATGACATCGGTATCAATGTTGTCTTTAAATTTCCAAATTTTTCCTTTAATTATCATTCTATTTCACCTCCTCAGGACTGGCTATTCTGCCTAAAATGGCAGAAGCGGCAGCAAGGGCAGGACTGGCCAGGTATATTTCGCTTTCGGGGTGTCCCATCCTTCCTACAAAATTCCGGTTGGTGGTAGAAATGGTTTTTTCTCCCTTAGCTAAAATACCCATATAACCACCTAGACAGGGACCACAAGTAGGGGTACTTACTACTCCCCCCGCAGTAATAAAGATATCGACTAAACCTTCTCGAATAGCCTGTAGGTAGACATCTTGCGTTGCTGGAATAATAATCAACCTAACTTCAGGATGAACCTGCTGTCCTTTTAGAATTTCAGCAGCTATACGCAAATCCTCTATTCTGCCGTTGGTACAGGAACCGATAATAGATTGATCAATCTTAACCCCTTTTGCTTTACTGATCGGTTTAGCATTCTCCGGTAGATGAGGAAAAGCCACCTGGGGCTCAATCTTACTAACATCAATCTCTATAATTTTTTCATAATGGGCATCTATGTCACTTTTGTAAATTTGATAAGGTCTTTTGGCCCGCCCTTTTAAATATTCCAAAGTAATCTCATCCGGTTCAATAATGCCGGTTTTTGCTCCTGCTTCAATAGCCATGTTACACATAGTAAAGCGGCTATCCATAGAAAGACCTTTAATGACTTCCCCGCTAAATTCCATCACCTTATAATTTGCTCCGTCTACCCCAATCTTGGAAATAGTGTACAGAATCAGGTCTTTTCCGCCTACCCATTTATTTAATTTTCCAGAATAGATAAATTTAATAGTGGGTGGCACTTTAAGCCAGATCTCACCAAGAGCTATAACAGCAGCAAAATCGGTACTACCCACCCCGATAGCAAAAGCACCTAATGCTCCGGAAGTATCAGTATGAGAATCTGCTCCCACTACTACATCTCCAGGAAGAACTAATCCCTTTTCTGGTAGGAGGGCATGTTCTATTCCCATCTTTCCTATTTCAAAATAATTCTCTATTTCATATTCCTGAGCAAATTCTTTTAATAACTTACACTGTTCGGCAGATTTTATATCTTTATTAGGAGCAAAATGATCTGGTATCAGACCAACTCTTTTTTTATCAAATACTTGACCGGCCCCACTTTCTTTAAAATATTTTAGAGCTATGGGAGCGGTAATATCATTGGCAAAAGCAAAGTCAACCCGAGCTTTAATTATATCTCCTATCTCAAAATTATCCGTATCTGTATGAGCCGAAAGTATCTTCTCAACAATTGTTTTTCCCATTATTTTCTCCTTGCTTAAAAAAATTTATAATTTATAATTACAGTATTTAAACTGACAGTTTTCTAAAAACCTTTCTATCGGGAAATTTCCTTAGATTTTTCTGTTGCTCGGCTAACTGCTTTAATAAGAGTTACTCTTATTCCTCCATCTTCTAATTCCATCAATCCGTCTACTGTAACTCCCGCAGGAGTAGTTACCGCATCCTTCAACAAAGCGGGATGCATTCCTGTTTTTAATACCATCTTTGATGCTCCCAGTAAGGTTTGAGCGGTTATTTTTTTAGCCAATTCACGAGGCAGACCCATTCTTACTCCTCCTTCAGTTAAAGACTCGATAATTACATAGGCATATGCCGGCCCACTGCCCGACAAGGCTGTAACTACATCCATTAATTCTTCCCGGTGAATAACCTCCACTAACCCTATTGCTCCAAAGATATCTATAGCCATCTCAATGTGATTTTCATCAATATACTTTCCCGGACAAAGAACAGTCATACCTTCATTAATTAAGGCGGGCGTATTGGGCATCGCCCTGACTACCGGGATATTCTTTTCCAAACATTCCTCTATGAATTGAGTACTGGTAGCCGCAGCAATGGATATTATTAACTGTTTTTCGGAAATTATGTCTTTAATATTAGAAAGTACTTTCTTCATCATCTGGGGCTTAATCGCAAGTATAATTATATCTTTTCCTAAAATCATTTCTTTATTATTAATATAGGTTTGAATGCCATATTTTTTATTTATCTCTTGGGCATGTGCTTCCTGGGCAGTACTGCCGACTATATTTTCTTTCTTCACTAAATTATTTTTGATCATACCATTAAGAAGAGTTTCTCCTATTTTTCCTACTCCAATTATAGCAACTTTTTTATCTTTAAGCATAATATTTATATTTCCCCTTTCAATAAAAAATGTTTAATTTTTAAATTAACCAATTTGCCAATTCTCGATCCAGTAGTTACCCAGTCTATTCCACCTATATCCCAGCTCCCATCAGACTACCAACCCATAAAATCTTAACCCAAGGCAAAAAATGCATAAAGGGGTTTTTACCATCTTTTTCTATTTTACTACAGTAAAATTAATATCTCCCCATAGACCCATCTTATCATCTTTTATTATTACTACACCCTTTACCCCTTTTATCTTTTGGGCATAAATCAATCCTTGCTCTACATCTTTTTGCGTTTTAACTATATTACCTACTGCCGTAGCAGCCGCATCAGCAAGCAAAACAGAATCAGAAATTACAGTAACCGCATCAGCCTTCCCAAAACTTAAAGAAGGACCCACCATGCCAGAAGATGTGCAAATCCCTATATAATTCTCTTTTGCCTCTATCTTTAAAATAATTCTCTGGCTAAAAGGAGAACTCCCTGCAAATATACTCACTTTTCTCACTTTATTACTCTTAACAAAAATATCCCCACCATTTTCCACTATTACTTCAGAAGAATAATTTAAAAGTTCTTTCCCTACGAATTCAGCTATTGCTCCTGCCACTGAAGCCATTGGTCCAACTCCACACAATGCTGTTGCCTGAATCATAAACTGGATTATCTCGGGAGCCTTTTTATCCTGGGAATAAGGCAAAAGAGTGCTTTTGAATAGGGGGTAGCTATAAATATAATTCTCTATCTGTTTTCTAAAGTTTGAAACCATCCGTTGTGCATAGAAACTTAATTCTTGATTTGTCCTTATAAATAGATCGCTTTCTTCTTCCTTTATTTGAAAAGAAATTAAATCCTTTTCTTCAATTAAATTTCGATATTTCCTTTCTTTATATTCTATTTTATTAATTTGAGGAAAAATCATTGTTTTTCTTCTCGCTTACTTTAATTCTTTTTAAAAAATGACTTTAATTGCTTGTAAAGGACAAGCCTCTACACAATTACCACAAACAATACACTTTTCGTAATCAAACTTTAACTTAAAAGTTTCTTTGTCTAAAGATAATACACCGGTCGGACAAATAGAGATACAAGCCCCGCAGTCAATACATTTCTTCTCATCCCATAATACCTCTTGCTCTAATAACTCAATCCCTACACCTATCTGCCTGACAAAGTTTAAGCCTTCTTTTATCTGCTTATCCTCTCCCTTGAGTTCTAAAACTAATTTCCCCCCTAAACTTGGTTCAAATTTTGCCTGTAAAATATTTACCCACAAGTTATAATCTTTTATCAGCTGATAGGTTACAGGTCTCTCAACATTTTGAGGAGAAAATGTAAAAATTACTTTCTTGCTTAACATTTAAATCATTCCTTTAAGCTTATTATTTTGGAGATTTTATTTCCAAATACATTATGAATCTCTATTAAATATTTTTTATCAAAAAATATTAATTATTCTTAGCTAATTTCTAATAAAGGTTTGAATTTATTTTCTTTAGGGAATTTTTGAATAGGCTCCTGCAATAAAAATTCTCCCTTCATTATCTCTTCCTTTAATTTTTGAGCTATTTCTCGAGCTTTAGCATAACTGGAAAGAGGGGAAGTAAAAACATCTTTTCCTTGAACAGTAATTTTCCCTTCTCGTAATTGTTTATAATTTACCCTTCCCAAAGAAGGCTTTTTTAAATGAGGAAAACTATAATCAATTATCTCAGTCCATATATCTTCATCTTTTACAGACACGCTTTTCATTATTTCACTATTTAAAATAGGAATTGGTATTCCAATACCTACCACCAATGTCACTCCATACCCTTTAAAAATTGCCGCACGAATATAATCTGTGCTCATTTCTTTTAAATCTCCAATTACTGCTAAAGTTCCTCCTTTATAGATGACTTTACCTTCTTCGTCTTTTAGTATTTGAGGAAAAAATTGTGTTCCTTCCCAGGCCACATAACCTTGTGTTCCCCCTAAAAAGATGCGAGTTCCGATACCGATAGTCCTAAATTGAGGATCATTAAGCAAGGGGCTTAATTGGCCACTGGTACCATAATTTGCATTTCCCATATTAGGAAGCAAGATTCCCATATAGGTAAATATTTTTCTATCGGAAGTGTTGACTGCCACATTATAGTTTTGATAACCATTTCTAGGATTAAATAAAACTGCTTGATTTATGCTTTCTTTAGTTATATCACTTTCTATTTCCCGCCGTGGATAGCAATCTGTTCCCTGGGATATAGCCTTTAATTTAATCTTTTTCCCTGAAATTAAATCTTCAATGACATGAGCTCCTCCATATTCCATTCCTTGGCTTTCGGAAGGCTGAGTAGCCCCTAAATAGACATCCACTGCCGCTAACCCCGCATAAGCCTCAACATCATTCAACCAAACTTTCTGCATTCGGATAGGAGGATCGCTGTGTCCAAAATTTAATATTGCCCCTGATGAACACATTGGCCCAAAAGTACCGGTAGTAACCACATCAATTTCTTCCGTAGCCTTTTCTATTCCCTTTTTCTCAACTATAGGAATAATTTCTTCGGCAGTTACTATTACAGCCTTACCGCTTCTAATTTTGGTATTAATTTCTTCATAAGTTCTTTGTATGGTCAAAAAATAACCCTCCTACTTCAACCTTTACTATTTTTTATCTGTAGGGAAATTACGTTCAACATTTTTTCGGTTGCTTCTATAGCTGCTAAAACTTGATCGGGGTTAATCCCTTTGGTAATAAAAGTTTTATGATTTTGCTGCCATCCCCAAGTAATGGTGCACTGCACTAAGGCATCCGTTTTTCCTCCAGGAGGTATATTGACCGTATAATCCAAAAGAGTTGGTAACGGATAATCTATTTTTATTGCTATTTTTCTAATGGCATTCATAAATGCATCATATCCGCCGTCCCCTTGCGCACTTTCTTCTAATGATAACTCTTTGTTCTTTTCTTTATCTTTATAAAGCAATTTAACCACAGCAATAGGCCTCAATTCCATACTGGTTACTATATTGCATAATTCCAGTTTAAAGGTCTTTTCTTGCGGTGTTTCTAAAACATCTGAAATAATATAAGGTAAATCCCCCGCTGTAATAGTTTCTTTTCTATCGCCAAGTTCAATAATTCTCTCTAGCACACGTTTTTTTTGTGCTTTAGTAAGTTCAATGTCAATTTCCTCTAAATTATATTCTAAATTAGATTTTCCACTTAATTTACCCAAAGAATACTGCCTCTTACGGTTAAATCGTTCAGGAAAAAGAGAGGTAACATAAAGATTACCCTTTTTATCTCCATCTGCATGAATCCCAGCGGTCTGTGTAAAGACATTTGAACCACATATGGGTTTGTTAAAAGCTAATCGTTGCCCAGAAAAGACTTCAACTGTTTTACTGAGATGAAATAAGTGTTTTTCTTCAATTCCTGTTTTAATTTTAAGAAAATCGTGAAGCCCAACCACCACTTCTTCCAAGGGAGCGTTTCCCGTACGTTCACCCATACCATTAACTGTACAATGTATTCCTTTTATCCCTGCTTCTATAGCTATTAAAGTATTTGCCGTGGCTACACCATAATCATTGTGAGCGTGAAAATCAAAATGAAGATTAGGATATCTTGCTAAAGTTTCTTTAATAAATTCGGAAACTTGGCTAGAATAAAGAATTCCAAGTGTATCAGGCAACATAAACCGTTTTATCGGTTCTTCTTGAAGACTATCTAAAAGATAATAGACGTAATCTCGAGAATTAATCATCCCCTGAGACCAATCTTCTAAATATATATTACAAGCAACTCCTTTTTTGTTAGCATATACGACAGTTTCTTTTATATCTTGAGCATGCTGTTCTTTGGTCTTTCTTAGTTGATTTGTCAAGTGATTCATCGACCCTTTGCTAAGGATATTCATTACTTTTCCGCCAAGATTATAGATCCAATCGACCGATTCTGTCTTGTCTACAAATCCCAAAATTTCTATCTTCTCTACACAGTTAGCCTTTTTAGCCCAATCCATTATTTCGGCCACAGATTGTTCTTCTCCTTTACTCACTTTAGCACTGGCAATTTCAATTCTATCTACTTTTACATCTTCCAGTAAAATCTTGGCAATGGTTAATTTCTCCTGGGGAGAATAACTTACACCCTTCATTTGTTCTCCGTCTCTTAAAGTGGTATCCATTATTTCTATTTTCTTGTTCACCTTTAATCACTTCCTTTTATATTAGCCGCTAGTGAAAAACCGAGCGTGAAGCGTACAGCGTTTAGCGTATAGGATAGTATCAATATAGTATCGCCTCATAATGATGAGATTGCCACGGCTTCGCCTCGCAATGACATTTCCGTCTTTTTATTCTGGCTTCTGAATTCTATCTTCTTCTTCTATTTTCTTAACCAACCAACTAACAATGAATAGTTGAAGTTGAATTATAAGCTATTCTATTTACTGCTTTAAGATAAGCTCTTATGCTGGCTTCTAAGGTATCAGTACTTGTACTTCTGCCTGTAAAGATATTCCCTTTCTCATCCCTTATCTTTAGCGTCGCCTCCCCTTGAGCATCCTTACCTCTAGTTAAAGCCCGCACATTGTAATCTACTAATTTTAGTTTAAATTTGGTAATACGATCTATCGCCTTAAAAGAAGCATCTACCGGACCATCTCCACAGGCTGCATCCTCATACTGTTTGTCCTGATATAATAATCTTACTGTCGCGGTTGGCAAAGTGCTATTACCAGTATTTACATGAAAATAGTCCAATTGAAAGGTCTCTGGAATTTTGCCTATTATCTCCTCGGATACAATTGCCTCTAAATCTTCAATAAAAATTTCTTTCTTTTTATCTGCCAATCTCTTAAATTTTTCAAATACTTCGTTTAATTTTTCTTTATCTAAGAGATAACCCATCTCTTCTAGCTTATTCTTAAGAGCATGCCGTCCTGAATGTTTTCCTAAAACCAAACTATTACTTTCTAAACCTACTGATTGAGGGGTCATAATTTCATAAGTAGTAGGCTCTTTTAATATCCCAGCTTGATGGATACCAGCCTCATGAGCAAAGGCATTTTTCCCCACTATTGCTTTATTAGGCTGAACCGTAAAGCCAGTTAATTTGCTGACCAATTTACTAACAGGATATATCTGTGTGGAATTAATCCGGGTAACTTTATGATAAATATCCTTCCTGGTATGAAGGGCCATAACAGTCTCTTCCAAAGAAGCATTTCCTGCCCTCTCACCAATGCCATTTATAGTGCACTCTATTTGAGTAGCCCCATTTTTTACTGCTTCCAAAGAATTGGCCACAGCTAACCCCAGGTCATTATGACAATGAACACTAATAATTGCCTTTTCGATATTAGAAACATTTTCTTTAATATCTTTTATTAATCTGCCAAATTCTTCTGGTTGGGCATATCCTACCGTATCAGGTACATTGATTATCGTAGCACCTGCCTGAATGACTTCTTCAAAAATTCTGTATAAAAATTCTTTCTCGCTTCTGCTGGCATCTTCAGCTGAAAATTCCACTTCCGGACAGAGCTTACGGGCGTATTTTACCGCCTCAACCGCCTGCTCTAAAACTTGTTCAGGAGAAAGCTGTAATTTATATTGCATATGGATAGGAGAAGTAGCAATAAAAGTATGGATTCGTGGCCTTTTGGAATATTTAACTGCTTCCCAGGCTCGTTCAATATCTTTCTTTACTGTTCGAGCTAACCCAGCAATAGTACAACCTTTAATGGTTTGAGCGACCAACTTTACCCCTTCAAAATCCCCTGGAGAAGCAATAGGGAAGCCAGCTTCTATGACATCTACATTAAGATTTTCTAATTGCCTGGCTACCTCCAATTTTTCATCAGTATTGAGTGATGCACCCGGACATTGCTCTCCATCTCGAAGTGTAGTATCAAAAATGATTATATTATCTATCATCTTATTCCCTCCTCCTTTATTTCCTTTTAACTTTTTTATCTTGAAATATTTACTCGGAATAGTAACTTCCGATTATTTTAATAAAAGTAGTACATTCTTCTAAAGATTTTAAAGCTTCTTGAGTTTCTTTCTCGTGTAACCCCTTTTCAAAATCAGTGTAAAAGATATACTCCCACGGTTCCCTTTTACTAGGTCGTGATTCTAACCGGTTTATATTGATATTTCTTAAAGAAAATTCCCTAAGACAGCGATAAAG
>DASRMF010000031.1:0-16473 GCA_035648055.1 Atribacterota bacterium | reverse complement strand
TTTCTCATCTGTTCAAAAGTGGGAATAACAATATTTTTTTCTCTGGCTCTTTTTATAGTCCTTTCTAATTGTTCTTCATTAATAGTCAAATCAATCATTTTATTTTTCTCCTTTATATTAAAAATTCAACAAAAGTATCTACTGCGCGATAAAGAGATTCCAATTCTATAAATTCATCGTTTTGATGAGCCTGGGCAATATCGCCGGGACCAAAAATAATGAAAGGTACCTTCTTTATTGGGATAATAGTTGCTCCATCAGTACAGTATTTGGTAATTATCACTTCCTTTGCTCCGGCTGCCTCCAGAAATTTTTCCACATAATGATTATCTGAATTGGTAAAGATCGGAGAGTGATAGTTAAAAACCTCTTCCGTAAATCGCACTTTATACTTTTTCGCAACCTCTTCACCTAGCGTTCTGACTAACTCTATTGCTTTTTCTTTATCTTTCTCTGAAATCACTCTGAAATCAAAATCCACTTCCGAATAATTGGGGACGATGTTCACCTGTACTCCCCCGTGAAATTGCCCTATGTTCATTGAAGTTTTACCCCAAAAAGGGTCTGCTTCAAATATTTTCTCATATTTTTCGGTAACATTCACAACAAGCTCACTTCCCGGAATAACTGTGTTTACTCCTACTTCAGGGGTTGAGCCGTGAGCAGACTTCCCGTAAAATTTAGCTCTTACCCATAGTTCTCCCTTTTCCCCGGTAGAAACTTGAAGATTAGAAGGTTCGGTGATAATAAGAAAATCTGTCCGGTCAAAATAACCCCCGTCAACTAAATTCTTCGCACCTCTATATCCCCATTCTTCATCTGCCGTAAGGGCTAATTGAACTGTTTTCTTTGGAACAATTCCCCTTCTTTTTAAAAGTACCGCTGCGTAAAGGATGGCAGCTATTCCACCCTTCATATCTGATGCCCCTCTGCCGTACATTTTCCCGTTTTCAATCAATCCTTCAAAAACAGGTTTTGTCCAATCCTCTTCTTTTACTCTCACCGTATCTAAATGACCGCAAAAAGTGATATCTCTCTCTTCTTCTCCCTCAATTTTCACTACAACTGAACTCCTGCCTTCTTCTAAAGGAACTAACTCAGACTGAATATTATTTTTTAAGAGAAATTTCTTTATAAAATTAGCAATTTGATTTTCATTTCCCGGAGGATTTACACTTTTAATCTGAATAAGCCCTTGAAGAAGATCGTTTATTTCTTTTTTCTCAACATTATTCACTTTTGGTTCATTGTCTCCTTTACTGCTTCTAAATTAGGATCTATTACCAGGGCTTCTCCTCCTGCTTTTTTAGCACTTTCTACATCCTTTAATCCGTTTCCCGTAACTAATACTACAATTTTATCTCCCTTAGAGATTTTCCCTTCCTTTAGCGCTTTTACCATGCCGGCAAAGGCGGTAGAGCCCGCAGGTTCAGCAAAAATCCCCTGTTTTGTGCCTAAATATTTAATCGCTCCAAGTATTTCCCTGTCACTTACCGCTATACCAAATCCCTTCGATTCTTTTATATCTCTTACTGCCATCAGGCGATTTCTGGGAATTCCTACCGCAATACTATCGGCAATTGTATTCGGTTCCACAAATTTAACTGTTCCATCACCATTTACTGCTTCGACAATCGGTTTACACCCTTCTGCCTGTACAGCAACCAGTTTAGGTAAATGGTCAATAAAGCCTAAAGAAAACATATCCTTATAAGCTTTGGCCACTCCAGAGATAATACAGCCATCTCCTACCGGTACAAAAAGATAATCGGGTACTTCAAAATCCATCTGCTCAATAATTTCCAGTGCAACCGTTTTTTTCCCCTCCACCATATAGGGATTAAAAGCGGTATTTCGGTTATACCAGCCAAATTCTCTGGTTGCTTCGATGGACAAGTCAAAGGCTTCGTCATAAGTCCCCCTTACCGCAAAAACGGTTGAGCCAAATACCAGAAGCTGGGCAATCTTGGCGCTCGGTGCAGTTTGGGGAACAAAAATGTAACTCTTTAAGCCTACTGACGCAGCAGCTCCCGCAAGTGATGAGGCGGCATTACCGGTAGAGGCACAGGTAACAATCTTTTCTCCTAATTCCCGAGCTTTTACTATCGCAACAGCCGACGGCCGGTCTTTTAAAGAAGCAGTAGGGTTCCTCCCGTCATCTTTAATCCAGAGATTTGGCATTCCCAAATCTTCTCTTATTCTTTTTGCTTCATATAAAGGAGTCCAGCCCACTTTTGACGGCCCGATTTTGGCAGGATCATCCACCGGCAAAAGAGACAAGTATCTCCACATCGAAAATTCCTTATTTTTTTTGAGAGATTCACGATTAAAATCACTTTTTATCTTTGAATAATCATAAATTATTTCTAAAACGCCTTCGTCTCCACATTTCGGACAATTATATTTTACTTCATTTGAATCATATTCTTTTCCACACAATAAGCATTTTAACTTCTTTACATAACTCATATCTATTTTTCCTCTCTGGCATAAGGAATGCCTAATTCTTTTGGAACTCCGATATGTTTAGCTTTTGCTAATAAAGTTGCCACAATAATTAAGATAAAAGTTAAAAGATAGGGCTGCATGCTAAGTAATGCTGAAGGAATGGTGGTTCCCATCGATTGAAGTTGAAATTGAAGGGCATTAATTACTCCAAATAAATAGGCACCTATTAAAGCATAAGGGGGATTCCACCTGGCAAATATTACCAGAGCAATCGCCACCCATCCCCGGCCGGCAGTAATACCATCTAACCAGAAAGGGGCACAATTAAGGGTAAGATAAGCCCCTCCTGCTCCAGCCATTAACCCACCAAAGAAAGTCCACAAATATCTTGTTTTATATACATTTACTCCCATAGCATCAGCTGCCTGGGCATTTTGCCCCACCGCCCTTAGCTGAATTCCTGCTTTAGTTTTGAATAAAATAAACCAGGTGATAATGACCAGAATATAGGACAGATACACCATATAATCCTGTTTGAAAAAAATAGGACCAAAAAAAGGAATTTGGGAAAGCCCCGGAACGATTACTTGAGGTATAGTATGAGCCAATTGCAGATTTACAAATTTCTGTCCATAAAAATTGGTTACTCCCAGACCAAAAATAGTTAAGGCCAGACCACTTACTACCTGATTTCCCCTTAGGGTAATAGAAATAAAAGCATGAATTAGGGAAGCTAAACCACCAGCCAGCATGCCCATAAAAAATGCCAAATAAATTTGACCGGTTATAAAGGCGGTGGCAAAACCTACCAGTGCTCCAATAATCATCATGCCTTCAATTCCCAAATTAAGAATTCCGGAACGTTCGGTAAATATTTCACCAATAATAGGAAAGAGCAATATGGTTCCTGATTCAACAGTTGCTGCTAAAAGAATGATGGTAATGGCATAAGCATCTGGTCTCATATAATCTTTCTCCCTTTATAATAGAGTTTATAATTAGTGAGGATTGCCCCTCCCAAAAGAAAGAAAAGAATCGAACTTTCTATCAGCCCTACAATTCCTATAGGAACTTTCATAGTCATCTGTATTTGAGATGCCCCGGCGAATAATCCTCCCAAGAAAAAAGAAACTATCATAGCGGTCAGAGAATTAAGACCAGAAAGCCAGGCAACAATAATGGCGGTATATCCGTAGTCAGGATTAATCTCCATTTGTAACATATGAATAATCCCTGAAATCTGAGCCATACCCGCCAGACCAGCCAGGCCCCCACTTATTACCATGGCTAAAATAATATTTTTCGCAATATGAATACCAGCATATCTGGCAGCACTCTCATTTTCCCCAATCACCTTGATTTCATAACCAAACCTGGTTTTTTTGATAATAATCCAAATAATAATAGCCGCAACAATACCAAAAATTAATCCCAGATGTATTCTGGTATGTGGAATTAATTTAGGTAATTGGGCATTCAATTCAAAAATTTTGGTAAGGGGAAACCCAAAACTGCGTGGATTTCTCCAGGGACCATGCATTAAAAATTGCAAGATATAAAGAGCAATATAATTTAATAATAGAGTAGTGATGACTTCATTTACTTTCCAATAGGCTTTCAGGGCAGCCGGTATCAGCGCCCAGAGGGCTCCTCCGACCATCCCGGCAATACACATCATTATAAGAAGAATTGGTCTGGACATTGTTTCCGAAGAATTAAGGGCAAAATAGGTACTAAAAATTGCCCCCATAATATACTGCCCGTAGGCACCTATATTCCAGTAGTTCATTTTAAAAACCAGGATAAGACCAACCGAGATAAGAAGAAGAGGGATGGCCACTACAATGGTTTCGGAAAATACATAGGTGCTTCCAAAGGCACCGATAAATATCGCTTTATACACCGTAAGAGGATTTACCCGGGAAAACATCACGGCAATGCCACCAATTAACACACCCAAAAGAATAGACACTAAGGGAATGAGAATACGCAAATGAAGCGGTATATTTTCTCTCTTCTCAAACTTTAACATTCTCTTCCCCTTTATTTATCCAAACGATTTTTATGCACCCCAGCCATCATCAATCCTATTTCATTAATATCGGCAGAATCTATATCGACAATACCCTCAATTTCACCTTCATAGATTACCCCAATTCGATCAGAAATCATCAATAATTCCTCAAGATCTTCTGATATGAGCAATATGGCCACACCTTGATCTCTTTCTTCTAATAATTTTTTCCGGATAAATTCGGTAGCGCCTATATCTAACCCGCGGCTAGGATGAACTGCTATAAGTAAAGCTGGTTCTTCTCTTATTTCTCGGGCTAAAATCAGTTTCTGCAAATTACCTCCGGATAGAAATTTTACCGGAACATTTTCTCTGGGTACCATAATATTGAATTGCTTTACTAATTCTCTGGTATATTTAGCAGCTTCTTCATAGTTTAAAAAAATCCCCCGGGAGATCGGCTCCTTATCATATCGCCTGAGGATAGCATTTTCTACCGTATTAAGATTGGGTACCAATCCGACTTTAAGTCGATCAGAAGGAATATAATTTACTCCCTTTTTAGTAATAACTTTTGGGTAAAAATTAGTTACATCTTCGCCTTTTACACAAACTTTCCCTCTTGTTGCTCTTCTTAAACCTGAAATAACTTCAGCTAATTCTTTTTGTCCATTCCCGGAAACTCCGGCCAATCCGAAAATTTCTCCTCCGTATATGGAAAAATTTATTTCTTTTAATATTTTTATACCTTTATCATTATAGGTTTCTAAACCTTCTATTTTAAGGATTTCACCCTTTCTATTTAATGGTTTTCTATTTAATTTAAAAAGAACTTCTCTCCCTACCATCATCATGGCTAATTCTTTTTGGTTAATCTCCTTTGTATTTACTGTACCTGCTAATTTTCCTTTTCTTAAAACTGTAATTCGATCAGATATTTTCATAACTTCATCTAATTTATGGCTAATGAAAATAATAGATTTACCTTCTTTTGTCATTCTTTTCAATATCTCAAATAAGGTATTAGATTCTTGAGGAGTTAATACTGCAGTTGGTTCATCCATAATAAGAATCTCTGCCCCTCTAAACAGGGTTTTTATAATTTCTACCCTTTGCTGTTCTCCCACAGAAAGCTGCCATATCTTGGCATAGGGGTTGATGTCTAAATTATATTTTTTAGATATCTCCGCAATTTTTTCAGAAATATTTTTTTTATCAAGATAAAATCCCTGAGATTCAAGACCCAATATCACATTTTCCAGGACAGTAAGAGTGTCTACTAACATAAAATGCTGATGAATCATTCCGATACCATTTTTAGTTGCTTCAAAGGGAGAGCGAATATCTACTCTTTTACCATTCAGATAAATCTCTCCCTCATCGGGATAGTAGATACCATCCAGAATATTCATTAAAGTAGTTTTTCCAGCACCATTTTCACCAAGAAGAGTGTGAATCTCACCTTTTCTTAAATCAAAATTTATATGATCATTGGCCAGAACACCGGGAAAATGCTTGCTAATATTTTTTGCTTGAAGGGCTATTGCATCCATTTATTTCCTCAGAAATTTAAAATAAAAAATTACCCCGGGAATAGAGCAAACTACTACCCGGGGTTTTATCAATTATTTAGGTATAGTTCCGATAACTCCCTCAACAAACCATTGCAAGCTTAATTTATCGGCATCGGGAATTTCTTCTCCTTCTTTCACTGCCAATTTTCCATCTTGATCATAAAGTGGTCCGGTAAAGCACTCAAATTTTCCTTCTTTTATTTCCTGTTTTCTCTTGTCTGTATAATCTCGGACATCCTGAGGTACCATCGGTCCGTAGGGAGCAAGATCAACAAGACCGGTTTCCATACCTCCCCAATATTCACCCGCTTTCCAGGTGCCATTATGAACTGCTTCGAGAACTTGTACATAATATAAGCCCCAATGCCAAATACGAGAGGTTAAACATGCCTTAGGAACTGCGGGAGCCATATCTTTATCGTAACCTATGCCATATTTTCCAACTTTTTCAGCTTCTATTAAGGAAGCTGGAGTATCCATACCACTAGCAATAATATCAGCACCATTAGCTAAAAAGGTTTGGGAAGCATTAGCTTCCTGAACCGGATCTACCCAAGAATTTAACCAGATTACATGAACCTCTGCATCAGGATTAACCTCTCTCATCCCAATAGCAAATGCATCTATCTCCCTTACCACTTCGGGAATAGGGAAAGGAGCAACAAAACCGATATAATTAGATTTGGTCATCATCCCGGCAACCAATCCAGCTAAATAATCTGGTTGATACATTCTGCCAAAGTAACTTCCCATATTTTCATTGGTTTTGTATCCAGAACAATGTAAAAATATTACATCAGGGTAATCTTTGGCTACATTTAAAGTAGGATCCATAAATCCAAAACTGGTGGTAAAGATTACTTTGTAACCCTGGTTACAGTAGTCTCTAAGAACTTTTTCGCAAGGAGCTCCCTCCGGAACAACCTCAGAGTAAGCTGTTTCTACATAAGGAAGTTTTTCTTGCAAATAGATTCTGCCTTCATCATGAGCTTGTGAATATCCACCATCATTGTGAGGTCCTACATAAATAAAGGCTACTTTAATCTTTTCTTCTGCCAGGCCTACACCTGCGAATACACTAATTAACATCGCAATCATAAGTAATAAAGCTAATAATTTAAAGTTTTTCATAATATTTTTCTCCTTTTCTATTTATTTTTATTTATTTTACCTGTACTTAAAAACTCATTTCTCTTTTTCTTTAGACTATCACCTCCTCAAGAAATTATGCGTTTTTAGTAATAATTTCTCCTACGGATAGATATGGGTTCCTGTTTCACCTTTTAGCGCTTTTTCTAACGATTCCGGGTTAGTAACTACTGCCTCTTTTCCTCCGGCTTCCAGGAATCTTACAATAGCTTGAATTTTGGGAAGCATACTTCCCTTGGCAAAATGACCTTCTTCAATATATTTTTTAGCTTCTGCAGCAGTTAGTTTATCCAGGGTAATCTGATTTGGTTTATTGAAATTTAAACATACTTTTTCTACTGCTGTAGAAATAATAAAGACATCTGCTTTAATATTTATAGCCAACAAACTTGAGGCATTATCTTTGTCAATAACCGCATCAACACCTTCCAGTCTACCATCCTTATTACGAAGTACCGGAATTCCGCCTCCGCCAACACCAACCACACTAAAGCCATTTTTTACTAACATCTCAATGGCTTCCTGTTCAACAATTTCAACCGGCATAGGAGAAGGTACGACTCTTCTGTATCCTCTGCCTACATCATCAATAATCACCCAGTCAGGGTGTTCTTTTTGCAGTTCTACTGCCCGTTCTTTAGAATAAAATGTGCCTATGGGTTTGGCAGGGTTTTGGAATGCAGGGTCTTTTTTATCTACCACTACCTGAGTCACTACTGTAGCTGTATTCTTATTAATACCTCTTTTTCTAAATTCGTTATAGAGTGCCTGCTGAATCTGATATCCGATGGCACCCTGGGTATCTGCTCCGCAATTAACCAAAGGTACTCTATGCATCCCTCCTACTTCATGCGCAATTTCCGAACGTCTCAAAATAAATCCTACCTGGGGACCATTCCCATGAGTAACCACTACATCATAACCCTGTTCGATCATTCCGGCAATGTGTTTGGCTGTTTCACATACTGCATCGTACTGGTCTTCCACTCTTTCATGCTGCTTATCTTTAATAAGGGAGTTTCCTCCGATAGCTAATACTGCTAATTTACTCATATTTTACTTCCACCCTTTCGCCATGGTTAGAGCCATAATGGCTTTTTGAACATGTAATCTATTTTCGGCAATATCATAAATAATAGAACGCGGGCCGCTGGCCACTTCATCATCTACTTCATTTCCCCGGTCTATAGGCATCGGATGAATAAAATAGGCGTTATCGGTAAGAGAATTAAGTTCTTTAGTATATCTCCAATCCTGATATTTCAAAGCCAATTTTTTATCTTCTTCTTTCCCTATGCTGTATCTATTTGGACTCATCCATTGACGGGCATATAAAACCTGTGCTCCTTTTACCGCTTCAAATCTATCATGGGTAATTTCAAATTTTGCCCCTGCTACTTCAGCATTTTTTTTAGCCTGGGCGATTACTTCCGGGTCAAGGTCAAACCCCTCAGGATAAGCCAGGGTAAAGTCCATGCCATACCTGGGAAGAAGCAAGATATCTTCCTGCACAGAACTCCAGGAACGCACCATTGAAGAATAACCCCACATCATAGTTATTTTCTTATTTTTTACTTCACCCATATGTTCCTGAAGCCCCATCAAATCTGCCAGACCCTGACAGGGATGGTATTTATCGTGAGCCATAGAAACAATAGGAATAGATAAATATTCAGCATATTCTCTAAGCAGTTCTTCTCCCTGTCCATACTCCCCAATCGCATCTTCCAGCATTCTAATTCCCAATCCTACAGCATACCTGCTCATTACTTTTGCCGCATCCTCAACTGTTTCTCCCGCTTTCCCTTTCTCTTTTAACCTCATAGATTTGGGTTCAAGGAACTGGGCATGTCCACCTAACTCGGTGGCAGCTGCTTCAAATGACTGCCTGGTTCTGACTGAAGGATTGTAGAAGAACATTAGAAAAGTTTTATTTTTAAGAATCTCGGTATAAGGCTTTTCATAGCGATGTTTTTTCATATCTTTGGCTACTGCAAGTATTTCATCAAGCCCTTCTTTTTCCCAATCCTGGGTAGTAATTAAATGTTTCTTATATAATTCTGTCATTTTTATTGCCTCCTAAATTTTATTTCATTGACAAAGCAAGGATTGCTTTTTCTGTATGAAGCCTATTTTCCGCTTCGTCATATACCACTGACATAGGCCCATCAATTATTTCATCTGTTACTTCTTTATTTCTATCAGCTGGCAAGCAGTGCATAAATATTGCCTTTTTATTAGCTATATCAAAATGCTTTTTGGAAATTTTCCAATCTTCTTTAAATTGCTTTCTATATTCGGTATCTTCTTCGTTGTTCATTAAGAAACTTCCCCAGCTCTTGGCATAAATAACGTCAGCCCCTTTTGAAGCTTCATAAACATCATGCACTACTTCAATCTTTGCCCCGCTTTTTTCTGCTGCTTTATCGGCAAAAGCCATATACTCAGGGTCTACATCGTACTTTTCGGGGTAAGCAAGAGTTAGATTCATCCCCAGGATAGATGCAGCAAGAGCCATGGTTTGGGGAACTCCGGGAGATTTTACTCTGTCAGAATAAGCCCAGCTCATTACAACCTTTTTCTCTTTCCAATTCGGACCGAGTTTTTCCATCATCGTCATAATATCTGCAATAATCTGACAAGGATGCTCTTTATCGTCAAGTGCATTGAAAATAGGAATTTCTGCATTCTCAGCCATAACATTTAATATTTCCCTGGCTGATCCATACTTGCCTATTCCATACATGCGAATCATTATTCCATCAATATACCTGTCCAATACTTTGGCTGTATCTATCCAGGTTTCGTGATGGGCAATCTGCATTACCTCAGGGGTGTGGAATTGAGCATGTCCGCCTAATTGGGTCATTGCTGCTTCAAATGAAGTTCTTGTTCGAGTGGAAGGATTAGCAAAAATCATTCCTAAAGTTTTATTTTTTAGATATTCATGCGGTTCTCCCAATGCTAATTTTCTCTTTAAGTCCATAGCTACCTCAAGAATAGTCTCCAATTCTTCTTTTGAGTAATCCATTAAACTGATATAATCTTTACCTTTTAGTGATTTCGTTAACATTTTTTTTACTCCTTTAAATTATATTTTTTTTAACAAAACTTAAATAGTTTCTTAGTATTTTTATTTCTTTTTTTATTTTATTTACATTTAAACTAAATTGCTAATAAAGAATAAAAAACTCTATTTTGTTTTATTCTTTATTAGTTTTCCGTATCCTTTATTTCCAACAATTCCTTTGTCCTCTTTGTATACTACTTCCCCGCGAACAATAGTCATATAAATCTGTCCTGTTAATTCTTTTCCGGTAAGCGGAGAATATTTACCTTTACTTTCTAATCTTGATGGTTCCACCACCCATTTCTTATCTAAATCTATAATGGTGAAATCTGCATCACTCCCAACTTTTATTATTCCTTTTTGAGGATAAAGTCCATATCTTTTGGCTGTATTTTCTGACATCAGTTTCTGAATCTCACTCAAGGTTAACCTTCCTTGGTGATATCCGTAATGAAGCATGATTGAAACGGCTAACTGTGTACCGGGGATACCCGCATAATTTTTCCAAATATTAGGAAATGATTTTTCCTCCGGATATTTCCCTGCTGCATGATCGGTGCAAATAAAATCTATTGAACCATCTTTCAACCCTCTCCAAAGTTCTTCCCTATCCTCTTCTTTGCGTAAAGGTGGAGCAATTTTTAATATTGACCACATCTTTTTAAAATCTTCTGCTGTAAAAATTAAATACTGGGGACAGGTTTCTGTAGTTGTATCCATTCCGTGAGTTTTCGCCCAGCGAATAATATTTAACCCTGCCTTGGTCGAAAGGTGCACGATGTGAAGTTTATTTCCGACTTTTTCAGTAATTCCCACTACAGACCATATTGCTTTTGGCTCTGCTTCGTAGGTTCTTCCCTCAGACCAACTCTCGGGATCTTCTCTCCCCATCTTCTGCATCAGATGAGAATAATAATCCACCAGATAATAATCTTCAGCATGTACTGCACAAACTAAATCCAACTCTTTAGCCGCCCTGAAGGCTTTATCCATATCGGGGACAGGCATTCTGGGATAGAGTTCCATTCCGGAAATGGTGTAAAATTTTACCCCAATAATGCCTCTATCTTTTAATTCTTTTAAACTTCTCTTATATTCTCCTGATTCAACCTGCTCAGGAGTTACTCCTCCCCAGAAAGCAAAATCCACATAAGCTTTTGGTTTTACTATATTTAATTTGTAATCAAAGTTTGGACCGTTAGTAACCGGAGGAATAGAAGTGCAAGGCATATCAATAACTGTGGTAATGCCACCAGCTGCCGCACTCCTGGTCCCGGTTTCGAAATCTTCTCTTTCGGTAAACCCGGGGTCATCAAAATGGACATGGGGGTCAATAAAACCAGGGAATACTACATTTCCTTTGGCATAAATTTCTTTTTTTACAGGGAGTAAAGCCTCACCCTGTGGCACAATATCCTTTATTTTTCCCTTTTCAACATATATATTTACTTCTTTCAACTCTTCATTTTTCACAATCCGGGCATTTTTAATTCTTAGCACATTATCCCCTCTTTGTTTCCCATTTTAAATGAAATTATTTTAATTATAACATTATCTTATATATATTTAAAGGTAAAACTATTCTTAAATCAACTCAAAAGAAAGACAATGAGGAACTGACTTATTCATTAAAAACTCACTTAAGTGGGATTAAAAACTTCGAGGCCTGATGAATCGAGCCTCTACATTTGTTTTTCTTAATTTTATGAATAGTCATTAATTCTTTAATCTAGTTTTTAAAGAAACAGGATCGGTAAAAAGGATGGACTTGATACCGATTTTTTGAGCAGAAATGATATTTTCTTCGGTATCATCCACAAAGATTGTGTTTTCGGGCTTAATCCCCTCCTTATTTAAAATATGCCAGTAAAAATCCGGATCAGGTTTGGATATGCCCATTAAGGTAGAGGCGTAAACCTCATCGAAGATTTTATAACTACCTTGATTTAAAAGATAATAATAATGCGAATCAATGGTGTTGGTGCCGCAAACAACTCTTGAATTATTTCTTAGCTCTTCTATTATATCCTTTGTTCCCTGGATTATTCCCGGGTTAAAAAACTTACCAAATAATTCTTCTTCTACTTTCTTACCATATCTTAAAGAAAATCTTACCCAAAATTCATTACTGTCAATTTTTCCGTCAAGAAGTTTTCTAAAATTTTCACCGGAATAAATGAAAAAATTTTCTTCGGTAATTTCAAGATAATTGCTTATAACGGGAATATTATTAAAGTCACAACACAGGACACCCCCCATATCAAAAATGTAAAGTCTCTTCATAATTATTTTTATTATCCTTTCCTTGATGAATATAGGGCTGCACCGCCCAGGAAATATTTAGATAGTTTAAAAAATACAATCAATATCGGAATGCTCGCTATTGCAGCTACTGCCATCATTGCCCCCTCATCAGTATGTTTTTCAGCCATAAATTTAACAATATATAAAGGTATGGTCTTCATCTCTTCACTCTGCACCACCAGCAATGGCCAAAGCAGATTATCCCATTGAGCTTTGAAAGTAAGAATGGCCAGAGTTGCCATAGCCGGGACACTATTCGGTAAAATAATTGTTCTGAAAATCATTAGTTCACTCGCTCCGTCTATTCTGGCTGCATCCAATATTTCATCAGGAAAAGTAATGTAAAATTGTCTCATTAGAAAAACACCAAACGCATTCACCAAAAAAGGAGCTATTAATCCGGCATAAGAATCCTGAATTCCTAATTTAGTAGTGACTAAATAAAGAGGAATCATTATGGCTTCAAAGGGTATCATCATAGTGGCCATAATTAACATAAAAACCACGGCCCTGCCTTTGAAATAATATTTAGCCAGACCAAATCCGGCCAGAGCTGATAAAATTACCGTAGTAGCAGATACCACTGAAGCTACTATTAAGGAATTTAAAATATTTCTGATATAGGTAAAGCTTGCGTCATTCCCCCTTATCCCCTGCCAATAATTCTGCCAATAGAAGCCTTTCGGGATCCAACGATAAGGCATTTTTAAGATATCATTTGCCGGCATTAGAGAGGCAGTAAACATAAATATTATAGGAGCAAGGATAAATAAAGCTGCAAGAATGAGAAACACCCAGATAAGTATATCTATTATTAAGGATTGACGGTTAATCTTATGCTTTCTTCTTTGCAAGGTATAACTCATAAAAAATATTCTCCTTAATAACTGATTTCATCAGCCCGGGAAGTTTTAAATTGCACCCAGGTAAATAACATCATAATAACAAATAAAATAATACTCATCGCACTTGCTCTGCCAATCTGATGATCTCTTATGGCAGTATGATAAATATTTAAAGTAATGACATTTATCGGAGCCAACGGTGCTCCTCCTTGAGTAAATAAATATTGGGTACTAAAGGTTCTCAAACACTGAAGCATAGAAATAATAGAAACTAAAATAGTAGTAGGTTTCAAAAGAGGAAGAGTAATATACCAAAAATTTTTCCAATCATTTGCTCCATCTATTTTAGCAGCTTCATAGATACTTTGAGGAATCGATGCCAATCCTACAATAAAGATTATAGTGAAATAACCCACATATTTCCAAAAATAAACCAGCATAGTAGACATTTGAACCATGATTGAATTAGCCAGCCACTTATGGTCAATGCCGGGGGTGTTCATCATCAAATTTAGCCACTGATTACCCAGCCCCCTGGGGTCAAAGATTAATAGCCAGATTACCGCAGCCACTACGGATGACAAAACAGCCGGAGAATAATAGGCTATCTGAAAAAAATTCTGAAATCTCTTTCTGGACATTATAAAAATAGCAAATATGAGACTAAAAATCAAAAGTGGTACAAAAGTCCCTAGAGTAAAAATCACTGTAGCTCTTATAGAATCCCAGAAATCCGGGGATTTAAGAAGATAACTATAATTATCAAGCCCGATGAAATCAGGTGGTTTTAAGGATAACAGCTTTTTCTTGAATAGACTGGTATAAAGGGCATTAAAAATCGGATAGAAGCTAAAGAGGGAAAAAAAGATGAGTGTCGGGGTAACGAATATCCATCCCCAGCGGGCTTTTTTCCGTTCAACACTATAGCTTGATATCCGTTTGCTCATCAACTACACTCCTTCTGTGATAACTACAGGGCTGAGCTAAACAATAACCCAGCCCTGTAGTTTTAATTAAAAAACTATTATTCTTCGTCGAGTACTTCCTGAACTTTTCTCTTTAATGTTTTCAATGCATCTTCCGGTGAGACGCCGGCTAACATGACTGATTCTACTGCTTCCCTGATATGTGACTGAATTTTGGCACTATTCTCTCCATAATATACGATATGACCTTTTGCCATATCATTGGTAAACACATCGGAGTAAGGCATAGACTTATAGGTTTCTGAACTCATCAGTTCAACTGTAGGCTGGACAATATTGACTTTAGTCAGATATTCTTCGGAATGGCTGAGCATATAAGCAACAAATTTCCAGGCTATTTGCTGATTTTCTTTCGGTTTCTGACCATTGACCATATAATAATGTCCATAATAGGCTGCAGAAACATCCTTTACCGCATCTTTGAATTGCGGGAAGGGAACAACCATCCACTCTTTGCTTTCATAAAAAGCAGGATTATCTGCATTAATCCTTCCTATCTGATAAAGGCCGGTATGACACATGCCTATATCATTATTATCCATATTGAAAAGCTTTCTGGCATTAGTATAAGTCGGTGAACCGAGATTTCTACCGCTGGGACCCCATTCCTGCATAAATTTAAGAAATTTTAGCCAGGCTTCGTCATTGACAATGGCAGTTTTACCATCATCGCTAATTAACTGTCCTCCGAGTTGTTCAACCATAGGTACCATGGCTACAAGATAATAGGGGTATCTGAAATCAAATCCTCTTCTGTTAAGAATTTCACCTTCGCGTATACATAACTTATCTGATACCTCCACCATTTCTTCCCAGGTTTTGGGATAATCCTTTTCAGGATCTAATCCAGCATCTCTAAATACTTTTTTATTAATAAAGATACACCAATTAGTTAATTCTAATGGCAGTCCATAAACTTGTCCTTTATAGGTTACCGGATCTAACACCCCGGGCATATAAGCATCGTAAACTGCCTGCAAACTGGGATAACCTGCCGCCTGAAAATCGAGGGGAGCAAGACGCTCATTAGCTATATAGGCATATTCATCTTCAATCGACATATTGAAGATATCCGGACCCTGATTTGCGGCAAAGGCAGTCAAAACCAATTCCTGGATTTGACCTGAACCGCTGGTAACTCTCTTGATAGTAACTCCCGGATTTGCCTGCTCAAATTCAGCAATATATCTATCTTCAATTTCCGTTCTATTGGGGTCCTCGTGAGTCCAGAAAGTAATTTCCATAGCAGTAACGGAATTAACTGTCATAGACAGAAGAAGTACAAAAATAAAAATAGTAAATAACTTTTTCATAGAAACAAACCTCCTTAAAAAATTTAATATCGTAACTTCCTTCTTATTTCTTATTGACTAAATTCTTCCTTCACCTCCCTTCACTTAACTTTGTCAGGGGACAGCTGTACAAATTCAAAGTTCTTGTATGTTCCTTATTCTACATAATTTAATTAATTCCTGCTTAAATAATATATTTTTTTTATTTTTATCATCTCGAATCGGAAACCAATTTCAGGAAGTTTAGCCACTTCGATTCTCATTGAAAAAGAGTAGCGGTAATCTACTCCGTCATCCGCGATAGAGGTATCCAGTAGTATACCTCCCCAAAATATGTAAAATATTCTAAAGCAGAGGGAGATATGTCTACGAAACTTTTCTGATGTAGCAAAGAAGATTCCCTATTTTATAGAGGGGGACGCACTTCAATTTATTTTGCCTAACCTTTTCATAATATCCTTCAAAGCTTCATAAGCTTTCTTGTATTCTATAAAATACTGATCGTATATCTTTTTTGCCTTTTTATCGGGATAAATCGTTCTATCGAATCGCACCCAATCCTTTATCCTTTCGTAAGAATCTAAAACCCCTGTTCCAACACCAGCTAACAAGGCATCTCCATAAGGAGCCTCCACATTTTGTGCGAGGGTTTTTATGGGATATCCGGTTACATCCGAAAACATCTTCATCCACAATGGAGATCTCGTTGCCCCTCCTACCATAATACAATCATCTGCCAACTCTAACCCACTTTCTAATCCTGCTTCTATATTGTGGCGCAAAGAATAAGC